>JBKQHM010000706.1:0-13281 GCA_052148775.1 Isosphaeraceae bacterium
TGCCCGTTTGTTGGGCGCGGGTCTCCTGACCCCGCCCAAGTGCCCGTTTGTTGGGCGCGGGTCTCCTGACCCCGCCCAAGTGCCCGACCGAAGGTCTCCCTCCTTCGGAGTGTGCTCGCGAGTACAGATGCCTTTGACTCCGGGGCCTACGATGAGCGCAGGAGACCTACGGTCAGGCACTCCGGCGGGGTCGGGAGACCCGCGCCGAACAGAGACGGGGAGCGGCGGCTTGGGGAAAACGGAATGAATTCCGTTCTACGCCGACACACCCGTCAGGAGATCCCCTTGGTCACGACCTGGTGCATCGCCTCGACGAAGAGTTCGATCTCCTTGGGGGTGGTGTAGACGTTGGGCGTCACCCGGATGCCGGAGAAGTCCTTGTGGGTGATCGCGACCGTGAAGATCTTGTACCTGGAGAACAGGTGATCGCTGAGCTTGGCCGGCTCGATCCCGTCGATGTGGACCAGGGCGATCCCGCATGAGGCATTGTCGTCGTCGAGCGGCGTCCAGATCGTGACGCATTTGCACGACTGCTGGAGCGGCGTGGCCCATCGGTTGCGCAGATATCGCAGGCGGGCCGCCTTACGCTCGTCGCCGATACTCTGGTGGAACGCCAGCGCCGCGGCGATCGCGTTGTGGTTCGCCGCCGGGTGCGTGCCGATTTCCTCATATTTTCGAATGTTTTCATCCATGCTCGGCGGTGCGGCCATGAGCGGCCAGATCGTCTTGAGCCGGGACTTGCGGACGTAGAGGAAACCGGTGCCGATCGGGGCCAGCAGCCACTTGTGCAGGCTGGTCGCGAAGAAGTCGCAGTCGAGCTGGTCGCGCGTGAAGGGGAAGTGGGCGAAGGAATGCGCGCCGTCGACGAACACGAGGATGCCGCGCTCGCGGGCGAGCCGCACCACGTCGCGCACCGGGAGGATCTGGCCGGTGAGGTTCGTGATGTGGGGGAACTCGATGACGCGGGTCTTCGGGGTGATCGCCTGCTTGATACGTTCGACGAACAGCCCGGGCGATTCGAGCGGGACCGGGAACGAGACCGACTTGACCACGATCCCGTCGCGTCGGGCGCGCTGGTCCCAGGTGTTGAGCATGCGCCCGTAGTTGTGGTCGGTGACGATGACCTCATCGCCGCGCTTCAGGTCGAGGCCCAGGATCAGGGTCTCCATCCCCTCGGAGGCGTTGCGGGTGATCGCCAGCTCCTCGGGGTCGCAGCCGAATTGCTGGGCCAGCGCCCGGCGGACGGTCTCGATCCGGGGCTCGAGGACCTGCCACATATGATAGGCCGGCAATTCGTTGCAGAACCGCAGGTCGCGGATCATCTGGTCGAGGACGTGCGTCGGGGACGGGCTGACCCCGCCATTATTGAAGTTGATCAGCGTCCGATCGGCGTCGAAGCAGCGCGCGATCTGGGACCAGTAATCCTCGTTGCCGGCCAGGTCGCCGGCCGGTTCGCCCTCCGCGTCGCGACCGGCGCCGAATGACCGGGCGATGGCGTCGCGGCGGAACAGGGCGTGGGCGGTCCCCACCGCCAGGCCGCCGAGGAACCCACGCCTCGTACCGGCTTTGCGCGCTCCTTCGTCCTTCGAACGGTCCGACATGGGAGACTCCTCGACATCGATTCCCTGGCAAGGGCGGAATGACCAGCATACCGGATCCTCCAACGACCGGGAACGGGGCGCCGTCTTCCGGGTGCTTCGCGGACGATCGGTGTACGGTTTGCGGTTCATATCGGGGCATCATCCTGGTAGAGTTTTCCTGATGGACACCACCAACACCAACAAATGGGACACCGGCCTCTACGACGAGAAACACTCGTTCGTCTGGAAGCACGGGGTCTCGTTGATCGAGCTCCTGGCACCCGGGCCGGGCGAGCGGATCCTCGACCTCGGCTGCGGCACGGGCCACCTGACCGCACAGATCGCCGAGGCCGGGTCCGAAGTCGTCGGCATCGACTCCTCGCCGCAGATGGTCGAGGAGGCGATGCGTCTGTATCCCCGGATCCGCTTCGAAGTCGCCGACGCCCGGGATTTCGCGCTCGATGACGCGTTCGACGCCGTGTTCTCCAACGCCGTGCTGCACTGGGTGAAGGAGCCGGAGAAGGCCATCGATCGCGTCCGGCTCGCGCTGAAGCCGGGCGGTCGGTTCGTGGCGGAGTTCGGCGGCCGGGGGAATGTCAAGACGATCGTCTCGTCCCTCGATGCGGCCTCCCGGTCGGTCGGCCTTGGGGCCTGGGAACACCCCTGGTACTACCCCGGCATCGGCGCGTATGCTCCCCTGCTGGAACGAGCCGGGCTGGAGGTGACCCACGCGTTCCTCTTCGACCGCCCGACGCTCCTGGAAGGCGAAGAGGGCCTGCGGCACTGGGTTGAGATGTTCGCCGGCAGCCTGCTGGAGCGCGTCCCGCCCGACGAGCGAGAGGGCTTCCTCCGGCACGTCGAGGACTTCGCCCGGCCGACACTCTATCGCGACGGCAAGTGGTTCGCCGACTACCGACGGCTGCGCATCGTGGCCCGACGGGCGGACGGGCTCGCGATGTGATCGGGGCAGGAGCGTTCGGCGCTCGGCCTTCGCAATCCTGGCTCGACCCGGTATGATGAAGAGATGCAATTGATCGAAAGGGAGTCGCGAAGCGATGTCTACTCTCATCACCGCCCTCGGAATCGACCGCCTCAGTGTCGGCGAACGCTTGCAGCTCGTCCAGGAAATCTGGGATAGCCTCGAGGACGAGGTGTCAATCCTCCCACTGAGCGAGGCGCAGAAACAAGAGCTGGATCGGCGGCTTGCGTCACTGGATGCGAATCCTGATGCGGTCGTCCCCTGGGAAGAGGTCGAGGCACGAGCCCTGGCACGGTTCCGGCAAAGACACTCCCGATCGTCCTGACCCGTGAGGCCGAGACGGACTCTCGAGCGATTGGGAGGGTGAGTTGCCGTGGAAGCGTTCGGATTCCTGACCTTTCTCTTCATGGCCGCCTTCTTCTGGCTGATCTTCGCACAGATCCTCCACAAGGCCGGATTCACCGGCTGGTTTGCCCTCTTGCTCCCGCTGACGGGATTCGTCGGACTGGCCATCTTCTCCTTCATCGAGTGGCCGATCCAGCAAGAGCTGGCCTGGATGCGCCTGAAGGGGGGCATGCCCTCGCCCGAACTCATCCCGACGGTCGAGCGATATGCGCTCGCGCTCGAGCGGCGCGGCGAATGGAAGCAGGCCGCCGAGGTCTATGAGGCCCTATCGCACACTCCATCACTCGATGACAACGCGGAATACTACCGGAACTGCGTGGAACGTCTGAAGGAACGCCTGGGCATTTAGGAACAGGCCGGGAATCACTTCCCGATTGGCTCGGATGGATTTCCGTTTGCAAACGTGAGGATATGATATCTGATGGCCGACATCCGGAGCCACCGCCTGCTCTACATCAAGGGCGCCTTGTTCCTCGGCCTGGGTATCCTGGCGTCGGCGATCCTGCTCATCGAACATCCGAGCGTGAAGACCGCCGCGCTGCTGGCGGTCGCCGTCTGGGCGTTCGCGCGGGCCTACTACTTCGCGTTCTACGTAATCGAGCATTACGTCGATGACGGGTACAAGTATGCGGGACTCCTGTCGTTCGTGCGTTATGCGATGCGGCGAGTCAAGCGGGGAGATGACGCACGCCGGGGCGGGTGAGGTTCCGGACATCGATTTGTCTGTGGAACGACTCCGAGAATCGCCCTCGAAAGGGGTATCCGTGGTCGACGGTTTTTGCGATCCTGGGGACGGGAATCGTCCATCGGTTTTCGGCCGACCCGCGTCAGGTCAGGAAGGCCCATCATGCCCAACCATTTCTCGACGATCGGAGTGGAACTCCAGTCCCAGCAGGATCTCTTCGAGCTGGCGAAGTCCGTGGCCGGGGATTGCGTCCGGCTGGACGTGCCGGGCGGTTATTATCTCTGCTGGACGTCCGAGTGCGGGGCCGAGCTGTGGCTCCAGGTAAACGAGCAGAATGACCTCGTTGGGATGAATCCGCATTTCACCGGCGAGTCCCGCGTGCGCGTCGGGTTGACGGCACGGATCCGCCATCCCGACGGGACTCCCCTCGATGGCGCCTTCCATGCCTGGGCCGACCCTCGTCGCGACGATCCTGAGATCGGCAGCTACCCGTTCGTCTTCGATGCGCCAGACTTCCTGTGCTCCAGCGGGCTGGTGCTGCCCGCCATCCTGGAAGCCCGGATCGCGGCGTTCGCGCACGAGCTGATGGTGTTCCGATCCGACGAGGAGTACATGGCCTCGCAGACCGGGGAGTTGAAGTTCGTCGTCCAGTCGTTCATCCCTTCGGGCCTGTTCACGCCCGACGGCGAACGGATCGAGCCGCCCGAGGCACGGGCCATGTTTACGGGTCGGATCCTCGAGGCGGAGATGCGGACGAATGAGCTGACGGACCGGCCATTCCAGTGGGTCCTCGTGGAGACGTACGGCGGCGTCATGGACGTGGTCGCCGATCCGGAACTCATCGAGGTGGAACCCGCGCCGGGCGGGATCGTGATGGGGTCGTTCTGGCTGTCGGGACGGTTGCGGATCTAGGCAACGTACGGCCCTTGCCGCCGCGCGGGCAGCCCGCGGCCTCCCGGCCTCCCGGCTTCCTTCCAGATAGCAATCGAACCGACCGGGCAAATTGTTGTATGATGCAGGGGCGCGATTGACCTCGTTCGAACCGATTCCGACGATCCCGGGAGATTGACATGGTTGACCTGATCAAGAAGGCACTCTACACGGGCCTCGGCCTGGCGGTGCTGACCAAGGAGAAAGCCGAGGAGCTGGTCAAGGACTTCGCCGAGCAGTCCAAGCTCTCCGAGCACGAGGGCAAGGAGATGGTCGACAGCCTGATGAAGCAGTCGGACCAGGCGCGGAACGATCTCCAGGCGCGGATCGACGAGGCCGTGAAGTCGGTCGTCAGTCAACTGAACCTGGCGAGCAAGGACGAGGTGGCGAGCCTCAAGGCCAAGGTCGAGGAGCTGTCGGCGAAGATCGCGCAGGGACAGGGGCAGGGGCAGGGGACCGGGGCGTAGCGTGGGCGGGCCTCCGATCGATCGGCAGATCGTCTCACCGCAGGCTCGTCCATCGGTAGCCCTCCAGCGCGGGACGGCGCGCAGCCGCGAGGTCGCCCCTTTTCATGCCGGCGATCCAACGCGTGATCGAACCTTCATCGTCGGAGGGCGAGGTTCTCGCCGATCATCAGCAACGGTGAGGTGCCGGCCAGCGGGTCCTGGAAGACCCGGCCGATCAGCCGCGCGGGTCGCCACCCCGACGACCAGGGCCGTGCTGCGGCTGTGCTCGGGCTCCGGCGTGAGCGAGAGCCATTCGCGCACCTCGGGGTGGGCGAACGGGTCGAGCCCGGCGGGCAGGCCGACCGGCGACCGCCTCAGAGCCGCGCCGACCAGCCCGTCGGTCTCGGCGGCGATCACGATGCCCACCGCGCCGCCCTCGGCCAGGTCCAGGCAGGCCACGGCGATCTGGCTCAGGGGGATGGAGCCGGCCCCGGGTTGCCCCCTGGCCTCGAAGCGGACCACCGTCGCCCGTCCCACCGGGAACGCCAGCCCGTAGAGGACGCGCACCCCGGGCACGAACGCGCCGGCCGCGTGCTCGAAGTCGGGCCAACCGGGACCCGCGCTCGGCCGATAGGCCGCGACGCTCGCGACCGCCGGGAACTCCCCGAACCGCCCGCGGCAGGCTTCGAAGCTCGGCCCCAGCGCGCCCAGGCCCAGGGCGACGGACCCGGGAACCGCCATCCAGGTCCGCTCCTCCGGCGCGTCGTACCCGAGCCCGACGAGCCGCGCGGGGTCGCCGATCCGCTCGAGGGGCTCGACCGCGCGACCGTCGGTCAGGAGCAATCCGGCCGACGCCAGCAGGATCAAGGACGTGGCGAGCCACAACCGAAGCAGACTCTTGATCATCCGCGAATCCGGGCTTGGGAAGGACGTCCATCCCGCGGGGTCAGGGGGACGTGCTCGGTCACGACGACGGCCGGGTCCACGTCAAAATTAGATATCAACCGAGCGTCTTTGTCCAGTCTCAAGATGCCGCCGAAAACCGGCCCCTCGTCGGCCTAGAGCGTGTTATGAACGATCCGCTCGGATTTCCCGGCCCTTTTTTCTGTAGGCGGCCTCTGTGAGGCCGCAAGCGGCCCTCGCGGCCTCACAGAGGCCGCCTACAGAAGAGGTGAGATTCATAACACCCTCTCATGACGAGACGCTAGCCCTTCGGAGTCGAGTCCGGGAGTTCGCCGGCGGCCGCCTGGTCCAGGAGACTTCGCATCCGCGCCAGTTCCTCGGCCGAGAATCGGCCGCCCTGTACGAGGGCCAGGACCAGCGGGGCGGCCCGGCCGTCGCACAGCTCGTCGGCCGCATCCTTGAGCCGGCGTTCCAGGATCTCCTCCCGCGTGACGGCCGCCCGGAAAACATGCGGGACCGTCGATGGGTCACTCGCCGCGTACTGCTTGGCGGACAATCGTTGGAGCAGGGTCGACACCGTCGTGTACGCCCAGCGCCGGCCGCGACGCGTCAGCTCCGCATTGATCTCGCGGACCGTACCCGACCCGCGGTCCCAGAGCACCCGCAAGACCTCACGCTCCGATTCGCTCAGACCCGGCTGATTTTCCGATCCCATGGCCGCTCCTACCGCTCGCCCCGACCGGGAGCGCCTCGCCCTCGCGAATCGCCCGCTCCCAGGGGCCGAGTACAGGCCCTTTCGGTCATCTACAACTCGTAGTAGGCAGATTACTACAAGCTGTAGAAGGATTCAAGAGGGATTCGAGGCGGGTCTCGGATTATTGACAAGGTCGCCTTCGGGGCTCGATCAGCGACGGATCGTGATCCGGTACGACGGCCAGGGAGGCGGCAGGCCGGCCTTCGGGCCGGAGAGGGTCGCGGAGTTGCCGTCCCGGTGGTACTCGAACGGCTTGCCGGTCGCCGGGTCGTCGGGCACGGGGACCTCGGTGACTCGATCCAGAGACTCGGGCAGCCCGCCGTCGTGGGCCGCCGCGTAGAGCCGGATCGCCTCGACGACGCGCAGAGCGGCGACGCGCCGGTCGACCCGCAGTTCGGCGTACATCACCGACTGGAGCGACGGCATATACTGGACGAACAGGGTGAACGGGCCCCGCCTCGCGGCGAGGCGCCGGGGCTCGGAAGCGGCATATTGAGGGATCGCGATCCTCGGCGGAAGATAGCTGTTCTTGAAAAAATCATCCCAGATCTCGCGGTAGCCGTCGGCGTAGAAGAGGGCGACGACCTGATCATCGGGCATCGCCGCGAGCTGCGGATCGGTCAGCTTGCGCGTCGCCTTCAGGTGCTCCTTCGCCGCGGGGAGTGCCCTGGACTTGAACCCGGCGAGCTCGCCCGCGGCGAACGCCTGCAACTGGGGATCGTTGAGGCCTCCCAAGGCGTCGAAGCGACTCCACTTGACGAATCCTTCGTGCATCCGGGCCAGGAACGAGGCCCATTCGGCGGCGGTGTGCGGCCGGTCGAGCTCGTCTTCTCTCAACTCGGGGATCAGGTTCTCGAGGAGCTTCTTCTCGAGTTCCACCGGGTCGCGCAGGCCGACCAACGGTCGCGGCAGCACCGTCAAGGCCCAGTAGAGGTTGGGCGCGCCCGGCTGGGCGATCAGCTCGTCGCACCGATCGAGCATCACGGACGCGATCGCGATGCCGACCAAGCCATTGATCAGGAAAGGCCCCCGGCCGACGTGGCGGCCGAAGGCCATGCCCGTCTCCAGGGTGCGGATCGCGTCGTCGAATCGTCGCTCGGCGATCTCCACGCGCGCCTTCACGGCCAGGAGCCGGGTCCAGTGCCGCATGCTCTGGGCGTCGGGGAGCAGGATCGCGACGACGTTGAGTCGCTCCTCGGGCAGCGTGTAATTCCACTCGCAGGTCTTGCGATGCGCGCCGAACTCGATCTGCTTGAGCTTGTTTTTCCAGATGTCGACGAACTGGCGGGCCTCGGCGGTCGGGAAGTCCTTCATCGGCAATTCCAGCCATTTGGTCGGTTTCTCGGTGATCTGTCGCCATGCCTCGTCGTTCACCTCATGCCGGATGCGCAGGTAGATCGGCGCCGCATCACCGGGGATCAGGTCGGCCGAGCTCGGCACGAGCCGATACTTCAGCGCCGGGACCGGCTCCGCGGCGGGGCTGACGACCAGCACCTTGGGTTTGGGAGGCTCGCCGGATTTCGCCGGTTGAGCAGGAGCCCGACCGGGGATGGCCACGGCCGAGCACGCGGCCAGGACGAGGATCTTCCACGACGGCAGGGTTCGTCCGATTCGAATCATGAGAAACTCTCCAATAAACCTCGGTTCGTACGGGGACAAGGCGGACGGCGAACGGGCGCCCCCCAGCAAAGGGCGTTCCGGATCAGGGAAGCCGATCGATCCCGGCGGTTCAGAGATCGAGGACTTGCCGGATGTCGCGGGCACGTAGTGGGTCGGGTTGCGGCAAGGGTACCGCGGGTTCGGTCGGCGACCGGCGCGTCCCGGGCTCGATCTCGAGATCGGGAGACGGCACGTCCCGAACGTCGCTCGCCATCCGCGCGGTCATTACGAAGTAGCTGGTGGGCGAGAGGGGCTCGAATTTCGTGGCGGCGAGCGTCGGCGAGGGGGTCGGGGGCGACGGCTCCTGTGCCGCGGGTCGGGCGGCGATGGCCGTCTCCGTCGCCCGACGCCGCGCGCGCTCCTGCGCCAGGAGGGCTCGCTCTCGATCGAGCAGCGACCCCTGGTGTACCAGCAACCCGCCCAGGCTGATGGTCAAGAGGAGCAGGGCGGCCGTCGCCATTCGCCAGGATCGGATAGGGCCTTCGCCTCGTCCCGCGGCCCGGCCGCTGTCATAGAGCATCCGGTCGCGGTCGAGCGAGCCGGAGGCCGGCCGCCAGGCGGTCAGGCGATCTTCCAGCGCCTTCAGGTCGTCTTCGCGTCGGTCGTGATCGATGTCCATCGGGATTCGAGCCTCGCGTGCAACCGGGCAAGCCCGGCCTGGTATCGTCGGTGGGCGGTGGTCAGCGAACAGCCCTGGAGCCGGGCGACTTCCTCGAAGGTCAGCCCGCCCCAGAGGCGCGCGACGATCGCTTCGCGCGTTTCGAGGTCCAGGTCGGCCAGGAGCCGGGAGGCGCGCTCGGCGTCGATCCGGTCGTCGGTGGCGGCGAACCAGGCGACGCCCGGCCCGGCCTCCCGATCGGCGGCACGCCGCTCGCGCTGTCGACGTCGTCGCGACTGCCGCGATGCGGCGATCGCGCCGTTGCGCACCACGCAGTAGAGCCAGGCGACGGCCCGGTCGGGTTCCGACCCCTGCCGGGCCAGCGCGACGAACGCGTCCTGGACGATGTCCTCCGGCGCGTCGGACCACTGGCGGGCGTAGAGCACCAGCGCCGCGGCGTGCTCGTCGAACAGGCGACCGAGTGTCTCCGGGCCGATCCGTCCCATGGGCCTCCCACCGCTTCGGGTTCCAATGTCTATCTCCCATGACGCCACGAGTCGTTCGATTTTCCGCGAAATCCGACGGCGCCCGCCAGATCACCGTTCTTCTCATCGAATCGCGGACGGGGTGAGTCCCTTGCCAGTTCGCCTTGCGCTCGGGTATGACGGTTTTGTCGTACTTCTCACGCCCTGGGGTGTTCCGGCGAGACATGCGTCGGGCGGCCCCATCCTCCCTGGACCCTGCCGTGTTCCGGAAGATCGGCAACCCGTGGATGCTGGCCGCGGTCTGTTTGGTGGGGGCGGTCATCGCGCCCGTGCTGGTCGGCTTCGCGCCGCTGGACGGCGACCCGGAGCTGATGTATCAGCCGATCAAGTCCGAGCTGGGCCGCTCGCTGGCCGAGGGCCGGCTGCCATTCTGGAGCGATCGCTTCGGGCTGGGGGTACCCCTGGTCGCCGAAAGTCACATGGCGGCGTTCTACCCGCCCAACTGGCTCTTCTATCGGCTCTGGGCGTTCGAGACCGCGTATGGCCTCACGATGTGGGTCCACTGGATTGCGCTGGCGGCGGCGACGTTTGCCTACGCGCGCAGCCTGGGGATCGGTGCCGCCGGCGCGGCGATGGCGGCGATGGGGTTCGCGCTCTGCGGGTTCCAGGCGGTGCACGCCGCGCACGAGCCGTTCTATCACCTGATGCCTTACCTGCCGCTGTGCCTGATCCTGGCCGACCGGTTCGCCGCGACCGGCCGGCCGGCCTGGCTGGCCGCCCTGGCGATGGCGTGGGGCGTCCAGATCCTGCTCGGGCATTTCCAGATCCAGATGTGGACCGGCGGGCTGGTGCTGCTGGTCGGCGCGTGGCGGGCCCTCGGGTCGCCGGAAGGCCGGGTACCACGAGGGCCAGGGCACCCTCGCCCGGCGCCTTGGCGAATCCTCGGCCTGATGGTGGGCCTGGCCTGGGGCCTGGCGATCGCCTTCGTGCAACTGCGGTTGACCTGGGAGCTGAAGCAGGTCACGGGGTTCGAACGGCCGCCGAAATTCCTGTCCAATTTCCTGTTCCCGCTGCCGCACTGGGCCCAGTTCGCCCTGCCGGAAGTGTTCATGGGCCGGCCCCAGGGCGTGGGCCAGGAAGAATACTGGAGCCGCCTGAAGACGACCGCCGGCGAGGCCTGCGCGTATGTCGGCGTGGTGCCGCTGATCCTGGCCTTCGTGGGCTGGTTCGCGGGGCCTCGGGATCGACGGCTGGCCCCCTGGAAGCTGGTGGGGCTGCTCTCCTTGGTCCTGGCCACGATGCCGGGATGGTGGCCCGAGGCTTACGACGTGTTGCTGGACCTCCCCGGCCTCGGCACGTTCCGGGCTCCGGCGCGATACACGCTGCTGACCAGCCTGGTGGTGGTCCTGCTGGCCGGCCGGGGGTTCGACCGATCGATCGCGCCGCGACGGTTCTGGGGCGGCCTGGCCCTGGCCGTCGTCTTCGGCGCGTCGGCGTGGGCCTGGTCGATCTACTGGGCGCAGAGGCCCGACTTCCGGGCCGGCCAGGACGCGGGCACGATCGCGTCGCGATTCGCGGGCGCGGGGCTGGCCTGGGGGCTGGGCCTGCTGGCCGTCGTCGGCTGGCGGCTGGGCCGGCTCGGCGCGTGGGCGCCGATCGCGGTGACCGTCCTGGAGCTGGGCGCGCTGCTGTTCGTCGGGCCGGCCCGGTGGAGCTGGAGGGCCGGCCTGCCCGAATCCAGCCCGGTCCTGCGCCGGCTGGCCGAGCTCCCGGATGTGGGCCTGGTCGGAGGCCGGCTCTACAACCTGCCCGTGGATGCGGGCCTGACCGTGGCGTATCCCAACCTGGGGATCACGCCGCCGCCGCCGAACTACCTGATCGAGTCCGCGACCCGGCCGCCCGGCGAGACCAGCCACATCAATCACCAGTGGCAGAACCGGTTCGGCGTGACCCACGGCATTTGGGGTGCCGGCGATCCGGTCGAGGGGACGGAGGTCCTGGCCGTGATCCCGGATCCGGCCCTCGATCGGGTGATCGAGAGCGTGCCCCACCTGCGTGTCCGCGGGCCGTGGAAGCTGGTGAAGACCCGCGGCCCGTTCCCCGCGGCCCGGGTGGCCAGCCGGATCATGAAGGCCGAGACCTGGGGCGAGCTCTATACCACCCTGTCGGACGCCGAATTCAAGGACGACGCCTGGGTCCTCGCCGAGGACGAGGCGCCCGCGTTGCCGGGACCGGCCGCCCGGTCGTCCCGCGTGCTGGGCTGGGACGGTCGCACGGCGAGCGTCGAGCACGACGGCTCCTGCGTCCTGATCCTGCGGCGGACCTATTATCCCGGCTGGACCTATCGGATCGACGGCGGCCCCGAGCGGCCGGTGTTCAAGGTCGACGGCGGCCTGCACGGCATCCCGCTCGTCGGGGCGGGCACCAGCCGCGTCGAGCTGCGATACCGGCCCACCGGGCTGGACCGGGCCGCGACCGTGTCGCTCTCCGCCCTCGCCGCCGCCTTGCTGGTCGCGGCCGTCGGTTGGTGGTCGGCGGCCCGGAGCGATCGAGGGTGACGTCGCTCCGCGCTTCTCGCCGACCTCCCGTATTACGCGGCGTCGACCGCCTCATAGACCTTCCCGTGCTGCCTCAGCCATTCGATGTCGCCCCGCCGCGCGCGGTCTTCCAGCTCTCGCAGCAATTGCACCGTCTCGGACTCGCAACACGGCTCGCTCGGGTCATCGAGGGGGATGACCATCTCGACCTCGACCGCTACGACATAACGATCTGTGTGAATCCAGCGGACCCGAGAGATCCGCTTCCCCGGAATTCGCATCGTGAAACCTGATCGTGACAGGGAGATCCATCTCGTGAGAGTGCCGATCGCCAGCCGAAGTCTGTCGGATCCAGGTCGGTTTGCCAAGACCCTCTGGAATCGTTCGCTCTAATTCGTTAGAATTCGAATCGCTGCCGCCGAGGGATGAGGTCTTGGGTTTCAAGGCCCGAATACCCCCCGACTCCAGCATATCAATGTCAGCGAGCGAGATTGGCATTTTCCCGGAATCTGGAATCCGTGATCCGGAATCCGAAGGAGTGTCGCGATGTCCAGGCCGCCGAGTTCGCAGCCGACCGAGGGTGAGCTGGAGATCCTGAAGGTGCTCTGGGAGCAGGGTCCAACGTCGCTGAGCCAGGTCTGTGCCAGCGTGCGGAAAGGCCGGCCGGTGGCGACGACGACGGTCGCGACGATGCTGAAGCTGATGCAGGACAAAGGGCTAGTGGACCGTGGCGAGGCCCCGAGGGGCTCGGTCTACTCGGCGCGGGTCAGTCGCGAGGCGGCGAGCACGGGCCTGGTGCGCCGGCTGATGGACCTGGTCTTCGACGGCTCCGCCCGCGGGCTGGTGGCGCACATGCTCGAGACCGGGAAGCTCAGCGAGGGCGATCGCGAGGAGATCCGACGGCTGCTGGACAAAGACGACGCGCGAAAGGCCGGTGTACCACGCTCTCGGAAGAAAGGGGGGCAGTCATGAGCCTCGACAGCAAGGCCGTATGGCTGGCCATCGGCTGGACGATGCTGCACTTCCTCTGGGTCGGCGGCCTGATCGGGATCGCGACCGCAGTGGCGCTGCGGATGCTCCGCGTCGCGTCGGCGGACGTCCGGTATGTGGCGGCTCTCGCCGGGCTGACTCTCCTGGCACTGGCCCCCGCGGCGATCGGGTGGCGGATCGTCGGCGCGGGCGTGGCCGAGCGGCCGGATTGGCGGTTGGACGAGACGGCGTCGCCTCGGCCTTCCATGTCCTTCGCAGGTCAGGGTCAGGCCGGGACAGGGGGCGTCGTCGCGCGTGATAAGGGCCGCATACCCGACGATCGGGCAGTCC
>JBKQHM010000707.1:0-15692 GCA_052148775.1 Isosphaeraceae bacterium
GGTCGGCGATGGCGTCCTCGCGACGGCCCGCCCGGGCGGCGATGTCGGCCGCGCCGACCCGCGCCGACTCCCGGTCCGGGTCCTGGGCCAGGGCCGTCCGGAAGGCCGACAGGCCGTCCTCGAAGCGCCCGACCTGCCCCAGGACCGTCCCCCTGGCCTGCCAGGCGTCGAGGTCGTCCGGCCGCCACCTCACGGCCGCATCGAGCAACGGCAAGGCCAGGGCCCCGGACCCTCGACCGAGCTTGCTCAGGGCCACGCCGAGGTCCCGCCCGGCCTCGGCACGCTGGCGACTGTCCGTGAAGTCGCGGTGGAACAGGACCAGCGGCCCTTCGGCGGTGCCGGTCGAGGGATGGTTTTCCTCGCCCGCCTGGCGGGGGATCCGATGGTTGGTCGCGGCGACATGCGCGATGTCGGATGTCTTCAGTCGCGGCATGTGGCAGGTGGTGCAGTCATCGCCGCGACCCTGTTCGCGCCGGGTGGCTTCCGGGAGGCGGCAACCGCGATCGGCGTGGCATTCCAGGCAGCGCTCCCGGAAATAGCCGACCCGCTCCTCGGCCGACGGCCGGCGATGCGGATCGTGGCAGGAGATGCATCCGAGCCGGCCCCGGCTGTCGCGGAAGCATCGGCTCTCGTGCATCTGCTCGACCTGGCCGACGAACCGATCCGCGTCCGCGCCCGAGGTCCGTTCGAACACTGACCAGACGCTGGAGAACGGCAGGCCGGGCCGGAAATCGTCGTCCTGTCGGTCGAGCTTCACGACGCGCTGCTGGCCCATCAAGTGGCATTGCTCGCAGACCGCGTCGCGTCGCGAGGGCTCCAGCGCGGCGGGGTTGACGATCGTCGTGTCCCGGCCGTCGACGAGGCCGGGATGCTTCAAGTGCAGCTCGCCGGGCCCGTGGCAACGCTCGCAGCCGATGGCCTGGCCCCGGAAGATCGGCGGCCGATACCGGCTCATCGTCCCCTTCACCGGCTCGACCCGGTTCGCGTGGCAGTACAGGCACGTGGAGAGGACGGGTCGGTCGAAGTGGGGATTGTTCTTCCGGTAGCCCGGGGACAGGTCCCATCGCCGCTCTCGGGAATACCAGCCGATCGGCGACTGGAAGAGGAACCCGTCGCGGTCGATGAGGAAGCTGGCCCCCTGGTTCCCCGAGCCGAGCACGAACCGGACCTGGGCCTCATTGCGGGCGATGACGCGCCCCGAGGAATCCCGGCGCGTCTCCTGGTGGAAGACGCGGCCGTCCCGGCGCTCGATCGCGTACTCGAGCCCGTCGGCTTCGAACAGGACCCGTCCGTCCGCCACGTCGTCGACGGTCGCAGGCGCCTCATCGATCGAGGACAGCGAGCGGCCCATGGGGTGCTGTCGGTAAGTCTCGGCGATCTCCGCGTGGCAGCGGATGCAGGCCGCATCCCCCACGTAGCCGACCTCCGGGCGGGTATTCGCATAAGGGGAGGTTGCGTCGATCGGGTGGGGCGTCCGCCTCGGCCGGGACGAACGCGGCCCCTGCCAACACACGACGGCCGACGCGAATCCCACCACGACCAGGACCGCGATGAGGAAGCGGATCGCCCGCCCTCGGGGCGTCCCGGCCTGCGACTCGGATGGGATTGCGCTTGCCACGCGACGGTTCTCCAGCAACTCCGCCCCATCATCCTACTGGCCGAGGGAGTCGAGGTCTAGCTCCGCCGGTTGAGGAGCTTCTCGCCCGCTTCGTCAGCCGGTATAACCGGGTAGAGCGTTTCATGCGCGGGTTGTTCGCGTCCTGCACTGACCCGCTCCCACCGCGAGGAATCGAGCCCATGGCCACGAGCACGGCGTCAGCGACATCATCGACCCACACGACCCCCGACGGCGGCGGGGCGGGACCGTTCGCACCGATCCCGCGACGGCCGCTCGGCCGGACGGGCCACGAGGTGACGCAGTTCGCCCTGGGGGGCGAGGGGGTGCTGCGCACTCACGGACGCATGGCCGAGGCGGTCGCGGTCATCCACCGGGCGCTGGACCAGGGGGTCAACTACTGCGACACGGCGCCGGCCTACGCGGGGTGCCTCGACTACTACGGCGCGGCGCTGGGCGATCGACGCCGCGACGTCTTCCTCGCCTCCAAGACGCACGACCGCACCCGCGACGGCTCGCTCCGGCTCCTGGACGAGAGCCTGCGCCGGCTGCGCACCGACCACCTGGACCTCTGGCAACTCCACGACCTGCGCACGCCCGGCGACCTGCGCGCGATCTTCGGCCTTGGCGGGGCGCTCGAGGCCCTCATCCAGGCGCGAGAGGAAGGTCGCGTCCGGTTCCTCGGCATCACCGGCCATCAAGACCCGGCCATCCTGCTCGATGCGATGGGCCGGTTCGACTTCGATACGGTGCTCATGGCCCTCAACGGGGCCGACGTCCACCGCCTCTCCTTCGCGCGGACGGTGCTCGTCGAGGCGGCGCGAAAAGGGATGGGCGTCATCGGCATGAAGGTCTACGCCGCCGGGGGACTGGTCCGCGCCGGCGCGAACGGGCTGTCGACGGACGAGGCCATGGGGTATGTCCTCAGCCTGGCCGGGGTCTCGACCGTCGTCATCGGCTGCTCCAGCCCGTCCGAGGTCGACGAGAACACCCGGATCGCCCGCGCGTTCCGTCCCTTCGACGAGTCCAAGCTGCGCGATCTCGAACATCGCACCGAGCGCCACGCCGGTTTCTTCACATCCTATAAGCGGCCGTAGCCTCGTAGGGTGCTCTGCGAGCACCGAGATTCGGCAAGGTAACCGGGATTGGTGCTCGCAGAGCACCCTACGGCGGCCTTCCGAGACAGACTCTCGACTCCGGCCCCGGCCGGCTCGCGGGCCTCGAAGGTCATCCGCCCCTTGACATGACGACAGATTGTCGCCATGATTGACGACGGTTTGTAGTCAATGGAGAAACCATGGCCGAGAAACGAAGCGAGTTGCCCGAGCTGACTCCGGCCCAGGCCGAGATCATGGACATCATCTGGGATTGCGGTGAGGTCTCCGCCAGCGAGGTGAGACGGATCCTCTCGCGGACCCGGAAGGTCGCGCGGAACACGGTGCGGACGCTGCTCGAGCGCATGGAGGAGAAAGGGTGGATTCGCCATCGCGAGGAGGGGCGGACCTTCCTCTACGAGGCGGCCCAGCCGCGCGAGACCACCATCGGGCGGAAGGTCCAGGAGGTCGTCGAGACGGTCTGCGGTGGCTCGGCGGAGGCCCTGGTCACGGCGCTGCTCGACTATCGAGGGCTCAATGCCGGCGAGCTGATGCGGATCCGCCAGATGCTCGCCCAGGCCCGCGCGACCAGGAAAACCAAGGGGGATTCATGATGCCGACCTTGATGAACTGGTACCCGGGAGACCGGGCCTGCGACTTCTTCCTGATCCTCGCGCTCGGGGTCACGCTGCTATCGGGCTCGGCGTGGGTCGTCGCCTGGCGGCTGCCCCGTCGGCCGGCGACCCGGCATCTCGTCCTCTGCTCGGCGCTGATCTGCTGCCTGGCGATGCCGGTCCTGGCATCGGTCGTCACCGCGTCGGGGTTGATGCTGATCGCGATCCCGCTCCTGCCCACAGGGCCGGCGGGGCGGGACCCGGATCGCGCGCAGGTCATGGCGACCGACCTTCGATTTTCGGCTCGAGCCGGCGCCGACCGTGCGGGGCCGGGTCGTCGGCGCGCAAGGCAAGCCCGTCGCGGGGGCGAGGGTCTACCTGGCCACGGATTCGCAGATGCTCGGCATCGAAGACCAGAACGAGAACACCTGGTCGTCCAACCAGAAGGTCGTCACCGACAGCCAGGGCGCGTTCGCCTTCCCCGCCCAGTTCGAGCGATCGGCCCTCGTCGCCATCCACGACGCCGGCTACGCCGAAGTGCACCTCGAACCCGACCGGCAGCCTGGTGAGGTGAAGCTGGGGGCCTGGGCTCGGGTCGAGGGCCGGCTCATGGAGGCGGGCCAGCCCGTCCCCACGGCCTGGATTCACCTCACTCCCGTCCGCTCTCGCCTCAATGCGGCGCCCCACATCCAGGACGGCCTCTCGATGAAGACCGACCTGGCCGGCCGCTTCGTCTTCCCGAGAGTCCCGCCGGTGAAATCCAGCGTGCGGGCGCAGATCTCGGTGTGGAGAGAGTCTCCGATCCGCTCCAGCCGGTCCGTCCCGCTGGACCTCCAGCCGGGCCAACGCGTCGAGGTCGACCTCGGCGGCGCGGGGGTCTCGGTCGCGGGGCGGGTGATCCCCGCCGGCGACGCGTCCGTGAAGATCGACATTCACAAGTCGCTGAACTACCTGATCCGTCGGGAGCCCGGCATCGAGCCGCCGGCGGAGCTCCGATCGCTCGGCTTCGACGCCCGTCGCGGATGGAACAGCGCCTGGACCGGTTCGCGCGAAGGACTCGATTATCTCGAGACCCTGCACAATCACTTCGTGACGCTGGACGCGGACGGCCGATTCCGGATCAGCGGCGTCCCGGCGGGGGACTATGACTTCGCCATCGCCCTCTACCAGCCGCCCGAGGGCGGCTGCCTGGTGAGCCCGGTCGGCACCAAGGTCGTCCGAGTCCGGGTAACCGAGGAGGCGGCCCGAAGGAGGACGCTCGACCTCGGAGACATCACCGTTCCGGTCAAAGGCCGGCCCGCGCCCCGGCGAGGTGGTCCCCGACCTCGCCTTCACCGCCTTCTCCGGCGCGACCGTGAACCTGAACGACCTGAGGGGACGATATGTCCTCCTCGAATTCTGGGCGACCTGGTGCGGCCCGTGCGTCGAGGCGCTGCCGTGAGATCCGTGGCGAGCGGCTCTCTCGCGGATGACTTCGGCTTCCCCTGCGTCCGAGCTTGTCTCAAATCGCATCCCAGACAGGCTTTCCCAGGAATTGGGCAAGGGTCGAGGCATCTTCTCGGAGTTTGCCTCGATTCCCGTGGCTGACGACATTCAGACGCTTGCCATCCTTCAGGACAAGATTCAATTCATAACTGTAATACGAATTCCGTCCGTGAACAAAATGGGACAGGAGTTGCACGGCATGAATTTCCCCGAGTCCCGCGGCATCCTTGAGGGCATTCCCGTCGAATACATTATCCGGTGTTTCCCGGCCCTTCCAGTAAAACCCTTTTCGTTTGTCAAAAACGATAGGAACGGTCCCGAAGTAATACAGAGCACCTCCAACGCCGACAAAGAGAAGACCTGCTAATGGCACGAGAACGACCTGAGCAAGACCCATTCGATTCGTCGAACGCATCTGGGCAATGGAGAAGATGAGAATGAGCACTCCGGCGAGGGAAAATCCGAGATACATCAATCTGGCCATGGCCGATGCCCGGAATTCCATTCGCTCGGGATCGACTTCGACGAGGGTGTGGCTCCGGAAGCTGGCGCCTCCGGAGTTCGCGGGAGTCCAGTCGGTCATCGTGGCGACGGGATCGCCAAACCGCGAAGCATCGATCGTGTTGCGGGAACTCGCCCGCACTTGCAGCCCCTGTATCAATCCCGAGACGATCGGAATCTGGGGCAGGCGACCATCCGAGGCGACTGGGCCAGGCCGCCAAGCCGCAAGCGTCCACGCCATCAAGAGCCCAACACCGCCGACGATCAGAAGTCCGACCGGGAGAATCAGGAGGACGTACACGCCCCAGGCATGGCCGCGCACCAGGATGGCATGTTCTGGTTGGTCCGGGTCATACCAGCAAGGGTATGTCGCTCCAACCTGGAAGCTGTCGACGATGGCCTGCTGGGCAGCCCGGTCGGGGGAGTACATTCTGACGGCGTCGTAGGCCCAGGTCTCGAATTTCCGCCCGTCGATCTCGTACCCGATCTTGATTTCCGGTCGGTACGACTCTTTCTGCCCTTTGACCGCCTGTCCGTTGACAACCCCGGTATCCGGAAACATCTGAGAACCGAGCCTCTTGTCGAGCGCCACACAGGAGGTCGGCAGGTACCGGTTTGCTCTCCAATCGGGAAGCAGGAAACCCCACACGATCACCAGCAAGACCACACAACCCGCGAGGAAGAGCAGCGAGGAGCATCCGAAGCATCCGCAACCCGCGAGCTTCTGGCCGATCTGGACCGCGGACCCCATCGGCTGCCCATCTCCGCTCGTCTCGACCGAGGAGCCGGCGGCTTGTCGATCCCGATCGAGCGATTCCTGCTGGCGATCGAAAGCATTCGAGTCAGGTCCGTCGGACATGGACATTCGAATCTCCGCTCCGATGATGGTCTCACGAGAACTCCGGCGTCCGTTCGACGGTTTCCCGCGTTGAGGGACGGACACCGGGGATATCTCCGATCACGTCAAAAGCCGACGCCAACTGTCATGTCGACCGGGACGGTCAATTTTTCAAGATGATCGACATGCCTCACTCGAATGGAGACATTGTCGACTTTCTTTTCAAGCGTGTAGAACGACTCCGTCCATGTGGTTTCGCCCGAGGTGTTGAACGAGGTCGTGTGGAATTGGCTCTTGATCTCCTTGCCGCCGGCGTCGAAGAACACGATGGATTGGATCGCGGTGAGCGGCATTTCGGTGCGGAGCGCGAACTCCGTGCCGTGCAGGGGGGCGGGTTGGCCGGGGAAGCTAACGCTCGGGAAATTTGGCTTTTTCTTGAGACTGACGCTCATCGCCACGGGGCCGGCGTTGATCTTGGCGCCCTCCGTGAGGGGGACATTCTTCTGTTCGTCGGTCTTCTCGCCTTGCCCGCACGAGAAGACGAGGGTGCCCTTGATCGTAATCTTGCTCGCACCCGAGGCCGGCAAGGAGGGTCCCTTCACTTCGACGAGGCAGGAACGACCATCGGGGCCCTTCTCGGATCTCAGGGGTCCGCTGTTGAAGTTGCCGAAGTGGAAAACCATCCCTTGCCTGGGTGGCTCCTTCGAGAGGTCGGTGTTCCGATCATCCTTGAAGCTCGTCAACTGGCTCGCCTTCGGGTCGAGGTCGACGATGGTCTTGCCGCGCTGCGAGACCAGCAGCGTCACGCTCGTTCCCTCTTGCACCATGTGACCGAACCTCATCATCGAGCCGGGCTTGTCAATGGTCAGACCGAGAACCTCGACCTTGGCCGCGCCGGCCTGGGCGGTCGACGAAGCCTTCTTGGTTTTCGTGGGGGCCTGAAAGGCCAGGACATCCGCGGCGGCCGTCAAGGCCAGCGCGGCGGACGCCAGGAGGAGGAGAATCCGTTTCGTGGTGGGCATGGAGAGTTTCCTATTCGGTCCTGACCCGAATGACATGAGTTGACGCGATACGATGGGCGATCAAGAGGGTTACGCCAGGGACCTCTGCCCAGTCCCCCTTTTCCCGACACTGTCGCAAAGAAACCGTGCAAAAACCGGGAAGCCCGGCTCTCCCTGGCTGGCGCGCCTGGGGGCGTCGCCCCGCGGGCGCCGACCCCAGCCACCCGAGGGGCGGCCCGCCTCGGAAGGGGGTGGCTGGGGTCGAGCCGGCTCCTGCCGGCGAAGCCCCCAGGAGGACCGGACACCCCCGATCAACCCGGTCCCTTTGCAACGGACTCCTTTTCCCTCGCAATTCCCTGCCTGCTGCCGACTCCGGCCTACCGACTTGACTCCGCCTGCCCCAACTTCAGGGCCCTGGTGGAAGCCGACAACGGTCATTAAAGGCAAGAGTCACTGGATGGGTACAGGCTTCCGCCCGCTGGAGAGCTTCTTGGCGAGGAAGACAATCGCCAGGGCGGCCAGCAGAAGCCCGATCCCCACCAGAGGCCGGTAGACCATCCATGCCAAGGCGATGGTCAGCAGTGAGAAGACGGCCGCGATCACTCCGGCCGTGATGGCGACTCCCATTCCGAGAAGATTACCCAGAAAGGGGACCACATCGGCCACGACCACCAGCGGAGTGAGCACCAACCCAACCCCGAGGGCCATGACGACAAAGCCGCCGAGGCGCAGCAGCCACGTCAGCATTGTGTTCTCGCGTTCCATCACCTGAACCATCCCCTGGGCGTCAACCGTCCCGGGTATCAGCCGTTCAACGTCGGTATCGGAATGGGACCGCCATGGGGCGAACGTCTCGCCGGACTGCTTGGCCAGGATGCTGACCACGGCCGGCTTGACCACGCGGAACTGGATCCGAAGATCGCCAACCTGGGGCGATCCCGGGTCGTTCCCCGCGTAGAGCCGGCCCCCGTCCGGTTTGACCTGCGTGCGCACGTCCTCGGGCAGCTTGGCCAGATCCTCCTGGCTCAGCGGCAGGTCCTCGAACTGATTGAGCTGTCCCACCAGGCCGGGCGAAAGGGTAAAGGCGCCGAAAGCGACCTTGGCCGCCACCTTGACCTCATTGGGGAACTTCGGCTGCGCGGGGTTCTGGTGCCCCTCGGGATGCTTGAATTTGGTCGAATCCTTGAACTCCCCGGCACCCTCTGCGTGACCCCATTGAACGTGGAACTCCCCCTGATTGGAACGGCTCGAATCCTTGGAATCGGACGACCACGCCTTGTCGTACGTGTAGGTCGTGACCGTTTCCGTGCCGCCGCCGAGCTTCTTCCTCGTCTCGGTATGCTGTTGCTCCTGCCACTGGTACATGGCCACGCGTCGGGCCAGCTTGATCCCCTTGGTTGCGACGTTGAAGACCGGGTCCGTGAGGGTCTCGTCCGACGTGGCCTGGGCGGTGATGTGGACCGGTTTGCCGTCGTTGGTCGGATCGACCTTGTCGGCCGTCACCGATACGACCTCATGGGACAGTTCCGTGAGCCCCTTCGCGGTCCGCACGGCCCGTCCTTCGTTCCACCAGAGGAGCGGAAAGGCCAGTACAAAAAGGATGACCCCGAAGAGCACCCTTTTGAACGACTCTCCGATCCGCCCGAGCCACGATTCGCTCGTGACTTCGGTGAACGAATTCTGCGGATCAATTGACATGATGATTCGTTTTCTTTCGCGATGAGGCGAATTAGGTCGGCGACGCCGATTGGTGGAGAAAGCTCCCCGAGCCGGCGCCGGCCCGGACTAGAGAGCTTCATGATTGTGTTGGGTACACCCCACCCCAACCCGTCGGCGAGGCGATCACCGGCTGAATCATGGATAATGATCAAATGTACATAAACTACATTAATGTCGAACTTTGCGCAAGGCAAGCGTTATGCGCTTTAGTTCGGTCGATCAACCAGATTATTGCACAGCTCCGTGCGGATTGCCACCTGGCTCTTCCGCAATCCGAGGTCACGGTTGTTCGTGTTGGCTTTGCGTCCTCTTTCGTCCGGCTGGCTTGGTTTGTGCGAGTCGGCTTTCCTACCCCTGGGAGGGAAGGTTTGAAGGTTTCGACGCAGTCCCCGGTGCGGATCCGCGGGTCAATCCCCGTCTGGGTCGGTGGACCGCGGGCAACACCAGGTCACTTCGCCTCTCCCGCCGCGGGGGCGGGTTCTCGCGCCAGGAACTTCCGGTTGATCGGCGTGGCGTCCCAGATCTTCACCCTGGCACTGACGGAGACGATCCGCGACCCATCGAGGCTGAACGACACCGCAAAGTCGTAGAGCCCCTTGACCGTGAGGACCTCGGCACCACTGCGGGCGTCCTAGACCCTCGCCGTATGGTCGGCTGCCCACCCCGGATTCGCTCCGGGCCCGATGGGACGAGCTGGCCGGCAACGACGCCCGTGCCGCCTGGGCGCTCAGCGTGCCATTAGCGGTCCCTTTCCTTCGCGACCACCTCCAACCCGCCACCACCGTCGAGCCGATCGCATCCCCCGAGGTCTTGCGGGCCGTTCGCCATCACGGCACTGGAGCGCATCAACACGCCCGAGGCACGAGCCCTGATCGAACGAATGGCCCGGGGCGACCCAGGCGCCATCGCGACGCGCGAAGCCCGATCGACGCTCGACCGACTGGCTCGACCGGCCGTCCCGTCGCGGCCCAAGGGCCGATAAACTGGTTGCATCCGGAGAGCCCCGGCGGGCCTTTCGCACGGATTGTGAAAGGGAACACGAGGTACTCTCCGAACATCGGGCCTCTCGGCCGAGCTGCGATGGTGCTCGCGGAGCACTCCGGGAGACCGGGTCTCCGACGGGTCTTTCGGAGCGGATCCTCGAACTGTCAGGAGCTTCAGAGATGCCTGTCACCTTGCAAGAATGGAAAGCTGAACTTTCCGGCCTGTCGGAGCAAGAGCGAGCCGAGCTGGCCCAATTCCTGCTCGATACGCTCGACGGAATCGATGTCGATGTCGAAGCGGCCTGGGATGCGGAATTGGCCCGGCGGGCCGAGGAGATTCGGAGCGGTACGGCCTCGGGGAAGCCTGCCGACCAGGTCTTCGCGGAGCTGCGTGAGAAGCACTCATGAAGCCCGTCGTGTTCCACCGCGATGCCGAGAAGGAACTCGACGGCGCGATGACTCATTATGAGCTGCGGCGGACCGGCCTCGGGCTCTCCTTGCAGGCCGAGGTCGAGCGTGTCGTCGGGCTCATCCGAGAAGATCCGGGCGCTGGCCGGTGTACAAGGACACGGCTTTTCGGAAACATTTGCTCAAGCGATTTCCTGATGCCGTTTATGACCTCGAGTGAGAGGAATGTATCTGGATCGCCGCCGTCGCTCATCAGAAGCGGAAGCCGGGTTACTGGTCGCGACGCAAGCCATCCTGATCCTCACTCGGCCCCGAGGTGCATCCCCCCCTCCGCCACCGACTTCCGCATCAGGAGGCAGAGCGGGATCAGCGCCAGGGCCGCGACCGCGAAGAGCCAGAAGGCGTCGAGGAAGGCCAGCTCCGAGCTCTGCTGCTGTCGCATCGCGTCGATCGCCTCGATCGCCATGGCCTTCGAGCCCGCGGGGTCGCCCGTGGACCGGTAGAAGAACGACTGGAGCGACTGCATCGTCTCGTTGAAGATGGGGTTGTACGCGTTCAGGCCCTCGCCCAGCCGCTCGGTGTGCAACGGAGTACGCCGGGTGACGATCGTCTGGCCCAGGGTCGTCCCCAGGCTGCCCCCCTCGTTGCGCAATGCGGCGAAGATGCCGGCGGCCGGCCCGCGCAGCTCCTTGGGCAGGTACAGGAACGCCGCCACGCTCAGCGGCGCGAACAGGCTGGCGGTGCCCACCTGCTGGATCACCCGGCCCCAGACCATCTGGCCGGGGCTGGCCTCCAGGTTCATCTGCGAATACCAGTACGATCCGATCGCCATCACCAGCGCCCCGCCAGCGATGATCCAGCGCGCGTCGGCCTTCTTCCCCAGCGCGTAGCCGACGATCGCCAGCGTCGGGATCGAGAACAGCCCGGCCGGCGACATCACCAGCCCCGACCACACCGCGTTATACCCGAACAGGTTTTGCAGCATCCCGGGCAGCAGCACCAGGCTCGCATAGGTGATCGCGAACGCCACGTAGGCGATCAGCCCGCCGGCCGCGAAGTTCCGGTCGAGGAACGGGCGCAGGTTCAGCACCGGCTCCGGATGCCGCGACTCCCAGACGATGATGCCGACCAGGCCGACCGTAAACCCGGCCGCCAGGAACTGGACGCGTCGGAACGGGTCGCCGAACCAGTCCCACTCCTGCCCCTTGCTCAGCAGGATTTCCATGCAGACCATCGCCAGCACGACCAGGCCAAGCCCGATAGAGTCGAATCGCAACGGGCGGCTCCGCAGGCTGGCGCGCTCGGCCTTGAGGTAGTCGGGGTCCTCCAGCAGGAAGTAGTTGACCGCGAAGGCGAGCAGCCCGGTCGGGATATTGATGAAGAAGATCCAGTGCCAGGAATAGTTGTCGGCGATGTATCCGCCCAGGGTGGGGCCGATCACCGGCGCGATCAGGGCGGCGATCCCGAAGAACGCCTGGGCCGCCCCTTGCTTCTCCTCGGGGAAGATGTCGACCAGCACGGCCTGCGTCAGCGGCTGCAACCCGCCCCCGCCGAGCCCCTGGATGATCCGGAACAGGATGAGCTGCTCCAGGCTGGTTGCCAGGCCGCACAGGGCCGAGCTCACCGTGAAGATCATGACCGAGAACAGGTAATACCGGCGACGCCCGAAATACATCGAGAGCCATCCGGAGAGCAGCAGCACCGAAGCATTCGCCGCCAGGTAGCTGGTGATGACCCACTCGCTGTCGCTCTCGGCCACCGAGAGCCCGCCGGCGATGTAGCGCAGGGCCACGTTCGCGATGCTCGTGTCGAGCACCTCCATGAACGTCGCGATCGTCACGGCGACCGCGATCACCCACGGGTTGACCGCCCGCTTCCGCGGCGAAGGCTCGGCCGTCGCGGTCGGTCCGGTCTCCCATCCCCCATTCCTCGGCTCGGTTCACGACGTCAGTCGGCACGGATCTCGGCACGACCAGTTTCTGCGATCGGGGCCGCGTCGTCCAGACTCGTCACGAGGTGCCGAGGGGGCAGGTGCTTGATGACCGCCGCTCGGGATGTCAGCATCGAGTCGGAAACGCGTCGTGGAGGATCCGCCGATCACCTGATGGCTCCGCTCCGGGAGACGAGCATGGAAATACCCAAGCCCGATGGGCAGCCCCTGGCACACGAGACCGCCCCCGAACCCCCCGCCGATCGCGTGGGGATCGTCCTGAGCCGCGACCTCTTCTTCACGGACAAGGTCAAGGGGACGGCCGAGGCGCTCGGCTTCCGGATGCTGGCGGCGGGCGAGTCGTCGCAGGCCCGGCTGCTGATCGAGAAATGGCAGCCGAGAGTGGTCTTCCTCGACTTGACCGCCGGGGACGTGGCCGCGCCGGCGTCCATCGCCGGCTACCGGCAGATCACGGGTCCCGGCACGTGGTATGTCGCCGCGGGCCCGCATGTCCAGGCCGATCTCTTGAATGCCGCCCGGGAGGCCGGCTGTCAGGTCGTGGTGCCCCGCAGCAGGTTCTCGGCCGAGCTGCCGGCGTTGATACAGCGGCACTTCAGCCGGCCCGCCGACCAGCCGGAACCGCCGGGCTGAGCGCGATCACGCCCGGATGATGCGCTCGCGGCCTTCGACGACGTTTGGCCCTGAGCAACTGGATAAGCATCGAGATCCCTACCCGGGGCTCCCGCGGCGCAGAGGGATCGCGACGTACGAACGGACGCCGCGGCGAAGTCGGTCCGGCTCGGCTCGGCTCGGCTCGGGTCATGACGGCCTGGCCGCCGCCGGATTCGGATCCGATCCGATCGGGTCAGGTGGTGCTACGCGAACGACCGCGGCCCCGGCGCAGGGGCTCGATCTCGTGTGCCGGCGCGTAGCCCGAGGATTCTCCCGGGGCGGGAGGGGGGATGATCGGGAGCAGCCGGAACGATTCCTCGACGATCCGCGCGACCCCCTCGGCCAGCGGTGAACCCAGCAGCAACCGGAACTTCTCCATCAATTCACCCGCCCGATCCGGCGACAGAGCGCGCGGCCCGGTCGCCACGGGCACCGGCGTGGATTGCGACGGCTCGATCTCGATGGTCTCCCCATGACCATCCTGGCCCGACGACATCGGCGTGATCTCCAGCAGGGCTTCCAGCGGTACGCCGAGCGCCCGGGAGATCCGCCGCAAGGTTCCAGCCTGAGGTTTGCTCGTGTTGCCCCGCTCGATCTGATAGAGGGCGGTTCGTGAAATCTTGGCACGACTGGCCAGTTCGTCCGGTCCCCAGCCCTTCGCGTATCGAAGATCCCGGATGCGTTTCGACAATTCCATCTGATGTCCTCGCTTTTCCCCGATGCGGATGGTCGATCGAAAGGCGACCTTGAAATTCGGCGAACCATCCTCAGAAGTGACTCAGAAGTGGGTGGGGATTTCACCTGGCCTTGAATGCCAGGAGACCGCCTCCAAGGCCGACCGTTCGCTCCAACATGCTACAACCGGCTCGCTCACCAAAGCGAGCGACGCGTGGGAAGAGGCCCCGAGAAAGCGTACCTGGAAATTCACCTTCCAAAAGAGTATTCGAACTTCAAGAACGGAAATCTCATGAGCCCCGTCCTCTCACAGGAGCGATCACTCGCGGGATGCGTGATTCCTTCGAAAGGGACGACCAAAAGCCGTATCATGACTCGTGCCATTTTCTTTCGCGTGGCCAGTGGTTACAAGTCAGGAAACTCCATTTAACGCTGATCCATAACAAAATCAGACCAATCCGGGTTGTTTAGTAATTTGGACCTCGAGGACGCTTAATTTTTGAATTCTATCAAAGGGAATCAAAGCGTCAAGTTACAACTCCTACGACGCGGAGACAATCGGTGAAATCGCCGGATGCCCGAACGGGTTCTTGCGCTCCCTGATTCTCGTCATGGATGCATGGCTGCGTCAATGGTTCTCGCCGGATCTCAAGCCCGGCCAACCTCACTCTCGTCCTAACATCCAATCCGAAGGGTTGCGAAGGACGAAAACCAGACGGCCCGACGCTCATCCTTCGCGCAACCTTGATCTCGTTTCGGCATGGATTTTCCGCTCACAACTGCCGATCCGGGCGCGACTCCGATAGGTGCGTGCTCGCATTCGGTCATTCGCGCGTTCCGGCGTGATTGTCGCAGATAGCCGACTGATGTTGTGAAAATGTCCGAACCATGATGAATGAATGGCGAAGAAAACGGACGATTTCCGAAGGACCGGCCGGCAATTCCCCGCGAACTGTCTCGCACAACCGACTCGCCGGGCGTGTTCCATCCGTAGGAAATGCATCCTTCAGTCGATGCGTGCGCTTGTGCGGGCTTGGCGCGTTCCGAAATTCTTGTGAATTCCCACGCCCCACATCTTGCCGATAGAGCACAACTTTCTATACTCGAAGTTCAAGATCATCAAGTTGTGAGTGAATCGAAAGCTGCATGCGTGGCTTCGATGTCTTTTCGCGCCGCAGCGATTGCGTGTAGTCGGCCACGCACGACAGTTATCGAGCGTTGCGCAAAATAGGACTGGGCCTGAATCGTGCCACCCTTCTCGGCGCATCGCCTGACCATCGAGACAAGTCAACATCCAGACCGATGACGGCCTCCGACGGAGGGAGAACTTCCGGTTACGTACCGGGAGCGGGTTGGTGCTTCGTGCGGGAGTCGAGGAGTGTCTCCCGGCACGGAGAATCCGGGGTTTGGCTAGGAACCGTGACGTAGCATTTCGACGACGACGTTCGGAAAGGTGAGAAGGGGAGCGCGCCGAGTATGATGCATTCCGCGAACTTCGAATCGGCTTGTTCGAGTGGGACCCGCCGCGACCACTCGCGAGTTGATCGCCCCGTGGCCCCCGTCTACCGAGTCGGTGAGCCCCTCCAGCGAGGACGGCAAGCGTGGCCCGAAGGGGCCCAGTTTTCGTTCGGGCCGGGAGGCCATGAACTGACGTTGTTCCATCACAACATCGATGATGACCTGTTGCAGGACGTGCGCCGGGGTCCGGCCGAGTTTGCCTTGATCGTGGAGTCTTCGGTCATCGTGCTGGCTTATCGCTTCGGCGAATCGATCCTCTGGAACGATGTCCCGTATTCCTGGCATCTCCAACCGGCGTTGCGGCGATTCGTCCCCGCGTCGATCATTTCTCCGGAGACTCGGTCCTTGCTCTGGATCACGCTGGTCGGTGCCGGGGATGGGATCATCCACGCCCAGCGCGGAATGACCCTGTCGCCCGAGTTCACCCGGGCGCTCCACGAGTCGATCCGCACCCAGGCGATGAGCACATTCCAGCCTGACGACTGCACGAAGGCCATCTCTCGCATCTTTCTCAAATATCCCCGGACGATCGACCGCCTGGCGATGGCCTCGGCGCGGACGATGGGAAATGCTTAGTTGGTCATTGGTCATTGGTCATTGGTCATTGGTCATTGGTCATTGGTCATTGGTCATTGGTCA
>JBKQHM010000708.1:0-8702 GCA_052148775.1 Isosphaeraceae bacterium
ATAGGGATATGATCCAGATTCGACAAGCCCCCGCTGGCGTCGATCGCCCCGGGGGCTTTTTCGTGGATCCTTCAAGCGAGACCGACGCCCCGATGACCCCTACTTCGAATGATGATGGCGCTTCGGCACGACCTTGACCGCGAACAGCCGGCTGACATGACTCAAGTTCCCCGCATCGTCGTAAGCACGAATTCGGAACTGATAGATTCCCGGGCTCAACGCCGGCTCGACGGTGACCTTGTACTTATTGTTCTTGCGACAGTTTACAGTTCCCACCACCTCTCCGCTGGGCGTGATGATCTGGATGTGGGTGTGGAAATGGTAGGTTCCCACGAACGACGGATGCCTGAGTGGGGTCTTGATATGGTCGACGTTCGCCTGGATACCCTGATTCTTGGCGATCTTGGGGAGAATCGGCGCGGGCATCGGCCTGCCGATGGCCAGTGCGGTCTGGAGGACCAGCGTGTAATCGTTGGTCGCCAGGTTCACGGGCTGGGGGCTGTTGGTGTCGACCTGTGAGGCGAACTGGTACAGGCTGGACTTCAGGCTATCCACGACGGGCGGAGAGGCACTCGCCGAGGTCAGCACGGCACCGAAGCCGTCATTCAGCGCGTTCAGGTTCGTGGTCGTGAGCGATTGGTGCGGGACGATCTGGCGAAGGTTGAAGTTGTAGTTATTGAGGGCGTCCGTCGGCGGCTTGCGGGTCCGGGAGATCAACGACAGCAGGTCGCCCTGGATCTGCTTCATCTCCCCCCCCTTGGGGATGTATCGGCCGGGAAGGATCTTTTCCAGATAAAACGGCAGGTGCTCGATCCGGAGCTCTTTCTGTTCATAAGTAACCGGAATATTGAGATTTGTGTTAACTTGAAACCCGAAGATATTCGCGAGATTCGGTGTGGAAGTAGTCAGCAGGGCGCGACTTTCCAATCCTTCGGTAGACGGCATAAACCGACGGCGGTCCATCGCGCGGATCTCCTAGAAAGAGACACCCTGGCCAGGCTGACGGGGGTTCGGTGGCGGGACGGAGGGCGTCGAAGGATCCGGCCGCCGAAAGGCGCGGATGGGGCGACAGACCGGGCCCGATCCGAACTCCGCCGGAGTTCTGCCAGGATCTCGGAATCCGAGCCGGGCTCATTCCCGAAATCGGTCGAGAAGACGTGTCGATGGCGCCCCCGTCCCTGGGAGCGAGGTGTTCTTACCAGAATCCGAGGGGCCTGCCTAGCCGGTTTGTCGGGGATCGGATGCCATGCCATGAGGATCGGTCGCGGTGGGCGAAATTTCCGGGCTCCCGTCCCGGTCAGGCAAGAGCCCTCGCACCTCCAGGACCATCCGGAGATAGGATCTCGGCTCGACCTCGGTCAACCCGAGCTCGCCGCCAACGGCCACCACGGCCCCTTGTGCCGCCGATAATTCCGATTCGGAGGCCACGACGATCTCGACCTCGGCGAAATCTCCCAGCCCCTCGGCGCGGTCGAGCGCCACCTCGATCCGGTGAGACGGGTCGGCGAGATGAAACGTCGTCCGCGTCTTGCGGATCGTGGCGACGACCCGGAATCCCAGGTTCTCGAAGAGCCGCAGGAGCTGATCGAACGCCGGCTCGCCCGGGGCCAGGGTGATCTCGATCTCCTCCCGGGTCTTGGTGGGGCCTTCGTGCTTGGGTCCCTTGTAGGTGATCCGGTTCTCGTCCCCGATACGACGCAGCCGGAATGCCTCGTTCGTCCGGGCGAAATCCCGGGACGGATGGTTGAGGTAGGTATCGACCTGGACGACCGGCGGCTCCTCGACGGCCCCGCCTTCGACAAGGCGCTTCCGGAGAAGGTTGTGATCGGCCGACCGGAACTTGATCTCGACTTCGTAGCTCATGGCTCAAGGGTAGGGCAGGGGGGCCGGACCGGTCAATCCGTGATCGATCGCCGGATCTTGTCTTCTCGAATCCCGCTTTCGACTCGAATTGGGTTAGAATGGAAGCCGCGACGCCTTTGGACTCGTTTCCCGCAAGAGACGGTTGGGAGGCCATCCCCCATGGCGCGGAGAGATCGCTCGGACGCGGACAATTCGGAATTCGGCACCAGTCTCTCGCTGATCAACCGGGTGCGCGATCGCACGGATACCGAGAGCTGGCGCGAATTCTACCAGTTCTACCAGCCCCTTCTCGCCCGATACATGCGCAACCTGGGCCTCGATGAACACGCCGCGAATGATGTGTTCCAGGAGGTATTCGTCCGCCTCTTGCAAGCACTTCCCAAGTTCGAGCTCGACGGCAAACGAGGCCGGTTCCGCGGTTACCTCTGGAAGCTGACGTATTCCGCGCTGGTCGACCAGGCTCGGCGGGCCAAGTCGCGCCGGCGGGCCGAGGAGAACTGGGTCGCTCGGTTCCAGAACATCGACGAGGCCGAGAGCCAGCGGGTCCAGCAGGAATTGAACGAGATCAACCAACAGCAGATCCTGGAAAGAGCCCTCTCACGCGTCCGCTCGGAAACGTCATTGAGGGCGTGGACCTGCTTCGAACAGCGCATGCTCCACGATCGGCCCGGCTCGGTCATCGCCGCCGAGCTGGGGATCTCGGACAAGGCCGTCTTCGTCTACGCATCCCGGGTCTTGAAGGCGGTCAGGAACCGATGCTCCGCCATCGCCGAGGAGTTGGAGAATGAGCCGATGGACTGGCTGCCTCGAGGAACGTGACCGCCTCCGTGCGCAGGCCACCGACGTCGTACGGGTCGCAGACATCTCCACCCCCACCCCGCCCCTGAATGCCTCGAGCCCCCGCGCGTGATCTCCGTGATAGTCGGGCGATTTCCGCCAATATTCCCCGGTTCGTGCGAATAACCCCCAACTCCGGGGGTTCGAACGACTCCGGAAACCCGGCTGGTCGGGTGAACTGCGAGGGGCCGAGACTCTCCCCGGGATGTTCCGGTTCGAGCGGTCCTCGCGAATTCGTTCGGTGAGGAGTCGAGCCGTGTGGTCGCCAATGGTTGAGCGCGTGGCCTCCCTTTTTCCGGAGACCGTCACGTCGGGCTCGCCGTCGCTGTTCGCCGCATCCTCTCCGCTGCTGGCGAGCGCATTCTGGGTGCTGGGCCTGGTCGCCCTGGTCATCGTGGGATGCGAGCTCGCCGGGTTGCGCTACATCGCCAACAACCGCGTCGGGGTGGTCGAGAAGCTCTGGTCGTTGAAGGGGTCGGTGCCGGAGGGCGGGATCATCGCGCTGGAGGGGGAGGCCGGCTTCCAGGCGGAAGTCCTCCGCGGCGGCATTCATTTCGGACTCTGGCGCTGGCAGTACCGGATTCACAAGATCCCGCTGGTCACGGTACCCCAAGGCAAGGTCGGCTATATCTACGCCCGCGACGGCGAGGCGCTGCTGCCGAGTCAGACGCTCGGCAAGGTGATCCCTTGCAACCACTTCCAGGACGCGCGCCGATTCCTCGGGGGCGAGCCGGCCGGACCCGAGCAGGAGCGCGTCGTCGGCCAGCGCGGACGCCAGCGGGCCATCCTTCGCGAGGGTGTCTATGCGATCAACCTCTCGCTCTTCATGGTCATCACCGAGGATAACGTCTATCGACTAGAGACCGGCGGATCGAAGGAGCTCAAGGCGCTGGTCAACTGGCAGAACGAGCTGAGCGAGGTCGACGGGTTCAGCCCGGTGATCATCGGTGGGCCGATCGAGTCGCCCGATCCGCTCAATCCCGGCCGGACGACCCTCGTCGATAGCATGGGTATCGTGACCATCCACGACGGTCCCTCGCTGCCGCCCGGCGAGATCATCGCCCCGGCGGTCGGCTACGATCGCAACGACAAGGACTTCCACAACAACTTCCAGGACCCCGAGGCATTCCTCCGCGCCGGCGGGCGCCGCGGCTTGCAGTACGTCCCGCTGACCGACGGCACCTACTTCATCAACCGATGGTTCGCCAGCATCGAATCGATCCCCAAGACAATCGTCCCTATCGGCTACGTGGGCGTGGTCGTCAGCTACTATGGCCGGAGCGGCGCGGACCTCTCGGGCCAGGCGTTCCGCCATGGTGAACGGGTCGCCGAGGGAGAGCGCGGCGTGCTGGAGAAACCGCTCGGCCCGGGCAAGTATGCGTTCAATACGTATGCCGGTAACATCGTCCTGGTCCCCACGACGAACTTCGTCCTCCACTGGGTCACCGGTCGGACCGAGTCGCATCGATACGACGAGAGCCTGCGTTCGATCGACCTGGTGACCAAGGATGCTTACGAGCCGACCTTGCCGCTGTCGGTGGTCGTACACATCGACTACCAGAAGGCCCCCAACGTGATCCAGCGGTTCGGCGACGTCAAGAAACTGATTACCCAGACCCTCGACCCGATGCTCAGCGCCTACTTCCGCGACGTCGCCCACAAGCGGACGATGCTCGAACTGCTCCAGGACCGCGACTCGATCCAGCACGAGGCCAGCAGCGAGCTGGGCCGGAAGTTCCACAACTTCGACATCGAGTGCGTGGACGTGCTGATTGGCAAGCCCGACACGGCGGAAGCCGGCGGCAAGATCGAGACCTTGCTCGAACAATTGCGGTTGCGGCAACTGTCGCTGGAGCAGGTCGAAACCTACTCGAAGCAGGTGACCGCGGCCCAGAACCTCCGCGTGCTGAACGAGGCGCAGGCCCAGGCGCAGATGCAGACCCAACTGTCCAACTCGTTGGTACAGATCCGGATCGCCGAGAACGAGGCGGAGGCCCAGCTCGCCCGGGCGCGCAAGCAGGCCGAGCAGGTCGTCGTCACGGCCCAGGCCGAGAGCCAGTCTCAGATCCTCGCCGGCCGGGGTGAAGGCGCCCGGATCCTCCAGGAGGGCCTCTCCGAGGCCTCGGTCTTGCTCCGGAAGATCCACTCCTTCTCGGATCCGCGGCTCTACGCACTGTCGGTCGTGGCCCAGAACCTGGCCAAATGCACCCAGCCGCTGGTACCCGAACGGGTGTTCATTGCCGGCGGGACGGGGGGCAACGGCAACGGCGGCGAAGGCGCACTGAGCGGCGGGTCGGCCGCGGGCAGCGGGCTGATGGGCCTGCTCCTGAGCCTCCTGGTCGCCGAGAAGTCCGGATTCCAGCTCGCCGAGACACCGGCGGGGTCGGAACTGAGCGGATTCACGGAACAGGTGACCCGCCAAGCCATGGAATCCATCCAGCAGGCTGTCGGCGGCCTCGCCGCCCCCCCGGCCGATCACAACGGAAAAGGCACAGCCCCACCGCAGCCATCGGTTGCTTCCATGGTGACCACCCCATCGCGGCTCGACGGCCTCGAGATCCGCCAGGACGGTGCCTGAAGCCAGACCCCGATCCGTGCCATCTCCCGAAATCCATCCACTTGCGGCGACGTGCCCGAGCACCTCGGGCACGTCGCCTTTTTTCAGCCAAGGCGTGCGTTCGCTTGAGCACATGGATATGGATATGTTTGACCTCACGTCTGCGGAAGGCTTGACTCGGGGTGAATTCGCGACTAGACTCGGAGATTCGCGTCGTTTCGGCCTCATGGCCGGTTGCCCGGTCGAGACGCGCACCCTCCCTGAGCGAGGTTCTTGTACGTAATTGACTGAGGAAAACAGGGTTATGCCGCGGAAGAAGTTCGGACGCAACCGCAAGAATCGCTGTCGTTTTTGCACTCACGAGGGTTGCCCTCGGCCGGCGTATGTGGATTACAAAGACGTCGGCCTGCTCAAGAAGCTGTGCACGAACCAGAACAAGATGTTTTCCCGCAAGCGCAGCGGCAGTTGCGCGGCCTTCCAGCGCGCCTCCAGCGCCGCCGTCAAGCGCGCGCGGTTCATGGCCCTGCTCCCCTACGTCGGCGAGTAGTCCCGACGGGCGTCGGACAGGGTTTTTCCGGGCGGCTTGCTGGAATGCTCCCTCAGGCGGTCTGCGATCTCCCTCCCGAACGGAGAAACGGGCACTCCAACAGAGTCCTTCGGGGGGCTTGTTGGAGTGTCGCTACTTCGTGCCAACCTCCCGTAGGGGCCTCGCGACCACTGTCGCGAACATCTCCGGAGCCTGCAATCGCCTCGCGATTCGAGGCTCGGAGGGCGATCTCACTGCGGATTTCCTGGGGGCTTCGCCCTTCAGGCTCGATCCCAGCCACCCCGCGTCATGCGCGGGACGCTTGGGTGGCTGGTCAATCCGGCTATGCCGGCGCCGCCCCAGATGTGCCCACACTCTTGCTGACCGGAGCCTCAGGTTGTTCCGACTACCGATCGGGCACCGTGCGGATGGATCCACCTGCCGAGGCTCTTGACTTCGGCACCGTCCGGATGGACCCGCCTGATGTAGGTTGAGGAGCAACGACGGGCATGGGCGCCGGCTCGCGATCGCGAATCCGCCCTTCCCTGAGGAACGCCAGGAACTGGGTCTCGAGGGTCGCATAAGGTTGGCCCAATCGGTCTTCCAATCGGCGCCCCGTCCCGCGCTTGATCCGTCCCCGATACGCGTCGCGGACGTAATCGAAGAAGCCCTCCCGATACTCGCCCTCGTGCCATTGCATGAGGAAGGCCGTCAGGGCCTCGGCCTGCTGGTAATGGAGATAGACGCCCTTGTCCATGAAGCGGTCCTCATCCAGCCCGACGAACTCGGCCAGCGGGATCATCTGCTCCTGGCCCACCAGCGACTTGATCGCTTCCTCCATGCGGCGGCCGACCAAACCACCGACCTCGATCGAGCCGTCGGGCTGCGGCTCGACGGTCTCGAAGTACGTACCCAGCCCCTCGAAGACCCAGTAATTGCCGACATTCGACGTATACGCGTTCCGGCCGGCCGTTTCGAATAGGAGCTGGTGCGAGACCTCGTGGTAGAGGTTGGCTTCGACAGGGAGCTGTCCATCGGCGTAATAGTAGAAGTAAGCCGGAGCACGACCGCCCCGGCCGGACTTCGGCGGCTTGTAGAAGCCGAGACTGTCTTCGATCCCGCTCCCATAGCTGGGGGTCAGATAGTCGACGAACTGCTTCTTCGATGCGAAATAATAAATCACATGCCGCTTGGACGTCGGCTCTCCGACAAGCGTCGACTCGTGGAATCGCCGCACCATCGGGATGTTCTCGCCGAGGATATCGGCCATGAGCGACATGAACAGGTCGTGGAAGGCTTCCAGGCGCCGTCCGAAGCCGATCGCCTCGGCGAGTGGCAAATTGGTCTGGATTTCGAAGTGCTCGGTGAAGATCTGCCAGGGTGGTTTCCATTCGGCGCGGAGCCGGTCGGCATCCTCGGCGGGGAGCCAGCGGACCTTCCCTCCTCGGGACGGCGGTGCGGGCAGCTCGCCGCGCTCGAGGTGCGGTAGCCAGTCGGCGTCCACCCAGCCGAACTTCGGGTGATCGACGAGCCCTTTCTTGATTTGCTGGACGGCATAAGGCGTTGCCCAGCCCCCCTCGTACGGGATGTGACCCAGTAATCGACGCGCCTCGCGGTGATCCGGCTGTCGTTCCAGTACGTCGTGGAGGCATGCGCTCGCCAGCGAGTAGTGCGGTGGTTCGGTCCGGGCCGCTCGCTTCGCCAGTTCGAACAACTCGGATGCGGAGCGGACCTGGATCGCATCGAGTCGGGCTTTCTCGGCACCGGACTTGTTCGCAGTCCGGGGGGGCACGATCTCGGGCAGTGGAACGAACCGCGTCGCGCCGTCCGGCTTCGCCGGCCGTGGAAGACGCGCACGCGCGGCCGCCGCGCCGCCAGTCTCACCCTTCGCCGACAGATCATCCGACAGCTTGGTCAATTCGGACGATTCTCGTGCCAGGATCGTCCGTTGCGCGGTTTCCAGCTCGCGACCCGCTTCCTCCCCCGCATCCGGAGGAGGCACCTGGAAGAGTAACGCAAAGAGCCCGACGAGCCACCATGAGCACGACATCGGGATTCCTCTCCAGATTCAATAGGCGGTAGACAGTGAGGAACGATGACAGATCTTACCGGATCATATCGTCGATCGGGTAGACCGGGCGACGGGAGCGTCCCGGCCTCCCCGGGTCTACCGCCTGACGAATGGGCTGGACGCGTCCGACCTATCTTCGCAGAATGCCGGCCTTGACGGTTCCATCTCGTCCGTAAGGAGTCGCCAATCCATGGATGCTCGACGCTCGCAAATCTCGACCGGGCTGTTGTTGCTGATCGGAGTCGCGTTCGGGTGGATCCTGGCAAGCTCTCGCCCGGCCCCGGTACGAGCCAGCGCCGGGGATCGCTCCGGTGGCTACATCCTGGCGACCGGGCCGGTCATGATGGGGGTCGACAATATCACGAAGACGCAGGTCCCCGTCGATGCGGTGTATTTCCTCGACCATCGTGGCGGCCGGTTGCTGGGGACGGTGCCGACCTATCGCCAGACGGGCGGAAAGACCCAGCTCATCGAAGGATTCGCCGAGCGGGACCTGGTGGCCGACTTCAAGCTCGATGTGCAAGGCGGCCCAGAACCCCGATTCCTGATGACGACCGGCTCGCTGGGCCAGTACAGCATGGGGTGGGCGCCACTCTACGTCTTCGAGGCGACTAGCGGCCAGGTCGGCGTCTATCGGATTCAGGCATCGAGCACAATCGGGAAGGCGACCCAGCCGCGTTTCGAGCTTCTCGAACTGTACACTTATCCCAAAACGGGCGCACTCGATTCGAACCCCTGATTGAAGCGTCGAACTCACGCCCCATCAACGCCGGCGACCACCGCCCGCCGCCGGGGCCGCCCCCCCCACATGGCCCGCCTCTCCTTCGGCCGCGGCGGGTGCGGCCTCC
>JBKQHM010000709.1:0-7095 GCA_052148775.1 Isosphaeraceae bacterium
GGTGGACCGCCACATAGGCGTCGCGGACCCGGGCGTGGAAGCCGTCCAGATCGCGCTCCAGCAGACCGGTATCGATCTCCAGCTCGAGGTTGCACGAGGCGCCGACCGAGCCGTAATCCGGCTGGCCGACCTTGCGCATCACCCCGACATTCAGTTTCAAGGACACGTTGCTTTCCTCCATCGGGTTGACGATCGGTCAGGAACGATGTGGGCCGCGGGCCGCGACCCGGGGGATCAGCCGGCGGCATCGACCAGCCGGAGCTGGCGGAGCGACTTGAGCGTCTCGTTGACCAGCCGCGACTGCTTGCGGTGGCGCCGCAGGCCCGAGATCAGCCGGGCCGTTCTGGATTTCGCGTCGGCGAGCGTCGCGTGCAGGGCCTCGGCCTCCTGGATCAGGGCCGCCAGGCTGGTGGCGGGCGGCTCGGTTCCGCTGGTGCCGCTGCTCTCCACGGACCTCACCGACGTCTGGGATCGGGTCACGGCTGGTCTTGCCGGCTCGTGGCCATCGGGTCCGACGGGTTCGCTCATGGGTCTCCTCGGGGTTTCGGCTCGGGGCTGGACACGATTCTCCGCGACGGTGGCCGCGTTCGATTCGATGCGGATCACGTTCGCGTCCGGGCCAGGCGTCGAGCCGCCGCTCAACGGCTGGACCGCGTAGACTCGCACCTGGTCCCGGCAGACGAACGGCGATTCGACGCCGGTGAAGCCGATCTCGGTGAAGCCCAGCCGCAAGGCCCGGTCCAGGAACAACCGGTTGGTGGCCACGCAGACAGGCGAGCCGGTGTAGTTCGACCGGTTCAGCACCAGTTCGGTGACCTGCTGGGGCTGATCCGGGGCGTTCGCCCGGACGGCAATCTTGCCGTTCAGGTCCAGGGTCACCGGGCTGTTGAGCTCCTCACCCCCGGGCAGGCGGGCGAGCGAGGACTCGAGGAAGCGGGCGTCCTCGGGGTCCACCCGCAGCCGGGTCACAACTTCTGCGGGCGCGGGGATCACTCGCTCGACGTCCGGGAACCGCACGTCCTTCTTGACCTCCAGCCAGAGCGTCCAGGGTCCGACTCGCAGCACGACGTGCGTCTCGGTCCGGCCCACCTCGACCGGCTCATCGCGTGGCAGGGCCCGGCAGGCGAAGATCGGCGAGCCCTTGATCAGCAGGTCGCCCGGCCAGGGGAAACGGAAACCCGAGCGGACCAGCAGTTGGCGGCCGTCGGTCGCGACCACCTGGTTGCGGCCGCCCTGGAGCTGGACGCAGTGGAGCGCGTACCGCGTCGCGTCGGGGATGCCCGTCTCGGTGGCCTCGGCAAGGGCGGTCAGCAGCCCGGCCGGGTTGGTGGCCCAGCTCGCCGGCAACTCGGGGACCTGGCCCACTCGCTCGACGGGCGTGACGTCATATTCGCGGCTCTGGGGGATGGCACGATCCTCCCAGCGGACGACGGTGCGATCGGGCGCCGCTGACTCCAGGACGACGGGCGTATCCTTCGAGCCCTCGAACTCGGCCAGGTCATCGAGCGGGATCGCGAGGCTGGTCGCCGGCCGGTAGCTACCCGGCTCGACGTGCTCGACGGTCAGGTCGCGATACCGATGGTGCGCCCGGAGTTGACCCCCCTCGGCGTGCAAGACGAGCGGGGGGATCGGGCCTCTCTGGTTGATGCCCAGGACCGAGCGGCGGAAGACTCCGCGGAGGCGTCGGACCTGGTTGCGTGTCAGGGTGATCACGGATCGAGACTCCGGGTGGTTTGAAGCGGGGTGATGAGTACGATGGGATGCGAGGTCACGAGCGGCTCCAGGACGATCAGGCCGGCAGATAGCGAGCGCGGGCCGGCGGCGCGGCCCCGGCCGATCGCGAGCTGGCCGGGAAGACGTCGCGGTCGGCGAACTCGAAGTAGACGTCGCAGGAATCGCACTCGGCCAGGGCGGTCGAGCCGTCGCGGGTCCGGCCGGGATACGGGACCTGGCCGGTGCAGAACGGGCAGTGGACGACCAGGCGGATCTCCTCGGTGACCGGTTCCTCGAGCGGCTCGACCAGCAGGCGGAAGCCGAGGCGGCGGATCTCGGAGAGCGACTCGCCGGTGCGGGCGGCGATCGAACGATTGAGCTGGGTCCGGGTCATGGGGTCACTCCTTCTCGGCCCGGCCCGGTGCCCCCGACTCCCGGCGCGCACCGGCCCATGGCCAGCGCGCACCGGGAGGGGGCACGGCGGGACCGGGCATCGGTGGGTGGTCAAGGTCGGGTTGGAAAACGAAGGCCATCGAATCGAGAGAATCAATCAGGCGAGGAGGTCAGACAGCGGCGGGCAGCCAGTGGCGTTCCAGCCAGTCCCGCTCCGCGTCCAGCGCCTTGCTACGATGATCGAACGGCCCGAGTACGGGGCCGCCCACCGGCGTCAAGTCGGCATGCCAGCGGCCCTCGGCATCGGGCTCGACGTGGCTGGCACGGGCGATCGTGGGACGGCCGAGCACGCCGAGGTCGATCGCCTCGTCGTAGATCGCCCGGACCGTCCCGTCGGGCTTCACGAGCAACTTCATGAGCCCGCCTCCGGTGTCGGCGCGTTGCGGAGGATCCGCCGCCGCGGCCGGTCGACCAGCATCGCGTCCAGCGACGCCTGCACCCGCGAGAGCTGCGTGGCCACCTGCCCGCGCAGGGCCTCGCTGTCGCGGAGATCCTGCGCCCCGACGTTCCGCACGGCCCGCTGGGCCTGGGCGACCAGGTCGTCGAGCTGCTGGTTGCTGCGGACGTTCAGCGAGCGGAACCGCTCGAAGAAATCGGCCAGGTTGTCCACGGCCGTGTCGCGGAACACCTTCGACGTCCCGTCCTCGTTGGTGCCGGTGATCCGCTCGGTGAGGTGGTTGACCACCGCCGCGAACTGATCCAGGAACGCCTGCTCGGCCAGCCGGACGGCCTCGTCGAACCGGGCCCGGACCCGCTCCTCCTCGCGGCGGTAGAGATCCGGCGTGAGCCGGACCAGGTACTCGGGCGGCTCGGTGGCCGGGAAGTCCCACGAGACGCCGAACAGGCCGATCAGCGTCTCGGGGTAGTCCGAGGCGTTGAACAGCGACCCGAGCCGCCGGGCGGCCGACCGCTTGAGCTCGTCGAAGTGACGGTCGAGGTTCGCGACCGCGTCATCGAGTTCGGCCCTATAATCGGCCATCTGGCGATCGAACGACTCCAGGTCATCCAGCTTGATCAGCCGGACCCCCGGGTCGGGGAGCGGCAGCGAGAGCCCTTTCCAGTAATCGCCGATCTTGGTGCGGATGGCCGTGACGGCTCGGAAGGCCGTATGCTTGGTGTCGAGCAGCTTCTTGCCCGCCGAGAGGAACTGGCCCTCGGCGTCGAACGCCTGGGCGGCCTGGGCCTTCTGCTCCGAGGTCAGAGTGCGCTGGACGCCCCACCAGGTGAAGGAGACGCGGCAGGCGGCCATGGTGGTCCGGAGCCGCTCGGCGGCGGTGGTCGTGACGGCGCGGTTGTGGCTCGTCTCCGGCTCGGTATCAAGATGGTCGAGCAAGGTGGGCATCAAACCTCCTGGAAAAAGAAAGGCGGCCCCCATTGGCGCTGGGCCGCCCGATCGACACGGTGGGTGAATCGCGAAGGGGACGGTCGGATCTCATTCGCCGTAACAGCCGCCCGGCAGGACGGCCAGCGATGTCGGGTGCGGGACTTCATGCAGGACCGGCAGGTAGGCCGGCCCGCCGGTGCAGCCCAGGCACCGGCCGTTGCCGATCCCGAGGCGATCGTCGAGCCAGCGGGCCTCGCCGCAGACGAGGCGTTCGACCCGATCGTACGGCTCCGCCTCGTGCCGGGGTCGCCGGCAGTCGTGGCAGCGATCGCCGACGTTCTCGATGTAGTGTGGGACGCAGCCGCACCGCCAGATCCATGGTGCCGAGGCCGTGGCGCACGGCCCCTCGTTGCAGCGCAGATAGGTCCGCGACTCGCCGTCGACCAGGGCCCCGACGATCCCGCCGATGCCGCCGGCATGGACGTGCTCGAGCATCCGCCCGCAGAAGAGGCACGGAGCCAGGTGGGCGTCGGATTCGTCGCGGACCGGGAGGTCGGGGATCTCACGACCCGCGAGCGTGTACGGCAGGGCGATCATGCGAAAAGCTCCTCATCGTCAGCCGATCGGGTCAGGGCCGGCGGGAAGGTCCATCACGGCCGATCGGTGGAGTTGTCGTGGGTGATCGGGCCGCCGTCCTCGGGCAGCCCTTGCAGTTCCCCGAGCAGCCTGGCCCGGTCATCCGGGACCAGGTCGCCGAGCATCAGCCGGAACTCTTCCAGTCGCAGGCGACTCAGCGCGATGCGACCGGACTCAGGGTTGGGGGCCACGATCACATAGCAGGTGTCGTGGTCATGATTGCGCCGGAAGATCGCCCCTTCACGGGCATGCGGCCCGAGGGCCTGGAGATGGTCTTCCAGCCGTAGCATGTCGCTCAGGTCCAGGTCGCGGCAGCCCTCGACGGTGATGTCGATCTCGCCGCCCTCAACCTCGGCAACCCGGATCTCGAATTCATCCTCCCGGTAATCCAGGAGCCGGGTCACGATCGCATCGATCTCGGGGGACTTGCGGACCCGGACCGATCCGCAGAGCAGATACAGGCCGTCCAGTTTCAACCTCCCGTCGAAGTCACGAGGACAATCGGTCTGGTGTTCGAGGACGCGCGCCGGTCGAAGCGCGATCCGGATATCGTCCGACCGGATACCGCAGGCAGGCGGTCAGCCGTCGGCTGTACCCTCGTCATCGGCGAGGATCTCGTCGGCATCCTGATCGTGTATCCGTGGCTCCCGGCCCATCGCCCGGCAGGCCCGAAGATAAGCGTCGGCCAGGTCGAGCCAGTCCAGGTCACCGGCCGGAGCGACCGTGTCTCCCTCGTTCCGGACGCAGCCGCCGGCAGCCTCGATGGTCTCGATGAAGCCGTGCAGCGCCTCGCGAACGGCGTCGGGCGGTCTATCCATGCCGGCCTGGTCCGTCACGGGTGTCGCCTCGAAGTCCTGACGCGGCCCCTCGTGGCCGCATCGCCCGCAGTGGAAGGCGATCCACTCGTAATCGGCCGGCGTCTTCTCCGAGATGTCGATCCCCAGCCCTTCTGCCGAGCTGGCGTCGCGGATCAGCGTGGCCAGCGAGCTGATCCTGACGAAAAAATCCTTCCGCTCCCCGCAACGCGAGCAGTGAGGTCGCACGGGTCTGCTCATCGGGTTCCCCCTTCCTGACAAGAATCAGGTGCAATCGCGCGACTGGATCGCACCGGCGACGAGCTGGGCGGCGCGGTCGGGCGGCAAGCCATGCGAGACGAGCCAGCCCGCGGCGTCGTCGTCGGTGGTCGCCCATCTCTTGCCGCCGGGATCGATGCGCATGGCCACGTGGCCGATGCCCGGACCGCCTCCGAGGCTCAGGTGGAGACCGCCGGCCCGGTAGGTCTTGCGGCCGTGCCGCTCGACGTGCGTGAACGTGACGGGAATCTTCCCGTCTTCCGGGACGCAAGGCGTGGACCGATCGGGAGAGGCCCCGGTGCGGGCCGGGGGCCCCTGCGCCTCGCGGACGGTCACATCCATCGGACCGACCTCCATGTACGAGCCGGCGATCAGTCGCTCCAGCACTCCACGGAGGTCATTCACCTCCTGCTCCAGCCGAGCGATCCGCAGGGCGGCCTCTTCGTCGTGCCGTTCGCGGGGGCCGGGTCCGACGAGATCATGGCCTGCTCCCGCCGCCGGCATGGCGACCCCGGGCTTGAGACCGGCGTCCTCCATCACGCCGGCGACATACTCGAGTGTCTCGCTCTCCCACGACAGGTCCGGATCGAGCACGCCCGTGCGGTGGTCGAGCCAGAGGATGATCTGGATCTGGCCGACGATGCTCTCGAGCTGCTCGCGGGTCAGTTCGGAAGGGATCTTCATGAGGGTTTCCAGGGTCGGGGTTGGATGAACGATCCGGGCACGCTCCGAAGAGGGACCGGCGGTGGTATCCGTGGCAGGCGGGGGCCGGTCAGACCGGCGGCTCCTCGCCGTACTGCTTCCTGATCCCGGCCCGCATGAACGGGTCCAGGATGGGCACGGTGACCTCGAAGACCGTGTAGTGATGGTCGACGAGCGAGTTCTGGTTCACCTCCACGAACATGCGGACCGGGACGCCCGGCTGCTGCCTGGCGTAGGCCACGCAGGCCGAGACGCCCCGGTCGAAGTCGGTGAAGCTCGCGGGCGCTTCCCGGGGCTCGCCCGGGATCTCCAGCGCGATCCGATACGTGATGCTCAAGCCGGACCCTCCTCGTTCGGTTAATGGGGAATGGCGACGATGTGGACGATCTCGGCCAGGAGCTCTGAAATCCGATCCCGGTCACCGCAGACGGCGATGTCCGGGACCGATCGTCGGGCTGGTGGTCACGATTCAATTGGGCGATGGGTCATTGCGATGGACGTTCCGCCCCGAGCCGACGATGGCACCGTCGCCGCGGGAGTAGATCCCCGGCCGCTCGGCGGACAGGCACCGCCCGCTGGCCCATTGCCTCAGCCGCTCCACCGCCTCGCCGGCCGTCACGGCCACCGGCACGATGTTCGACGCGGCCTCGATCAGCGGGACGTCCAGCAGGGCCGCCAGCCGGCAGCACGACCGGATCTCCGCGCCGACCCAGTCGCGATCCTGCGGACGCCGCTGGTCCGGGTCGAGCCCGAACTTGCGGATGTACATGTTCCAGATCGTCTCCCGCTCGTTCGGGCCCGGCAGGTCCAGGAAGAAAACTCCGTCAAACCGCTCGGCTCGCGCCAGCTCCGGCGGTAGCTTTGAGATGTCGTTGGCCGAGGCCACGATGAACACGTCGGACTCGTGATCGCTGAGGTAGGTCAGCAGCGTGCCGAACATCCGGCTGGAGACGCCGCTGTCGCCCGTGCTACCGACGCCGCTGAGGGCCTTCTCGATCTCATCGATCATGATGACGCACGGCGCCATCGCGTCGGCGATCCGCAGGGCCTGGCGGGTCCGCTCCTCACTCTGACCGACCAGCGAGCCCATGAGCGAGCCGACATCGAGCATCAAGGTGGGCCGGCCGGTCTCCCGGCCCAGGGCCTTGGCGCACGCCGATTTCCCCGACCCCGGCGGCCCGAGCAGGAGCACGC
>JBKQHM010000710.1:0-14390 GCA_052148775.1 Isosphaeraceae bacterium
TGAACTACACCCACGATTACAGCGTCCGGATCGCGATTTCGTGGCCTCCGGAGGCATCTGCGGCTCATAAGGGATGGGTGCTGTCCACAAGTGGACAAACGCTTGCCCGGACTTATTGAGAAGTTACCCGCAAACGCCCTCAACTCTATGGTGTAGGGCGTTTGCGACGACGAGAGCGTGCCCCGTGGGGGCGGGTCCGGCTGGCCGAGAAAGTTGAGCCCTTCCTGACCGAAACCGACATGGCGGAAGTCGCCGAATCCCGGAAAATCCGCTGGTCATAAGCCAACGAAGGACAAGCGACGAGGCTTAACGACGTTTCTTGTCCATCTGCTACTAATGAATGTATGCGAACATAAACATTATTCCCGGACGCTGCACCGTCCGCAGCTCAGACGGCTCCGACCAGCATCTCCTTCCGCCAGTCCGTCGTGAAGGCTTGCGTCTTCATGTTGGCGAAGGCGGCTCAATCGCGGCGGAGGCCGGAGCCGGAATAGAAGACGGTGTTGCTTGACCGGGTGACGCTCACCTCGCCACGCCTTGGTCTGACCGGCAGGCCGGACCGGCTCATCAAAGCGAATGGCTCGATCGTCATCGAGGGATGGAAATCCGCCAGGACGCTTAGATGGCGGTTGAGGTCGATCTGCTCCTCGACGCAATCCTCGGCGGGGGAGGGGAAGCGGGCTTTGACCGGCCAGGCGACGCAAGGGCCGCTCCAGAGGCGTGGCGAAACCCGGGCGGTGGGTGGTCAGGGTCGTCGGCATGGCGTATCGGTCAACTAAGCTGCCCGGAAGTGGAGTACAGGTGGGCGTCGCAAGGCAAGAGGTAGCGAATCGGTCGTCTTCACCAAGGTGTGTCCGATTTCCGCCTGGAAAATACGCGTCCAAATGGGCGCTTTCGGGCATCGACCAGGCCCGTGCCTCTGGCCAGTAGATCGGCTGACAGGCTCAGAACGGCCAGTCCTGCTGCGAAGTAGGCGGCCGGTGAAGGCCGGTGCCTCAGGGGGAGAGGATCTCCGATGGCCGGGTCGCCCGCGACCCTGTCCATCGGGACAACCGGGATCGTGATCCTCCCGTTCTCCCGCTGCGCCGACCAGAGGCACACGTCGTCGGCCACCTCGTCCAGGGCCGCGTCGGACACGAAGCGTGTCCGGGGTCGTGACAGGATCAAGCCATCGAGTCCTTCCCGATCCGTTGCCGGCGATCCGCCCGGATTCTCGGAATGGGAATCGACCGGAGAGCCTGCTGCGGTTTGTGCTCCAAACCATGCGACCTCTTGCTTTCCGCCACCGGTAGAGACCGCGGTGATCGTGATCGTGACGGGCGCCGGCGAGGGCTGAACCGCGAGGGCGGAATTCGTCGCCTCGCCGATCGCCTGGGCGGGTCCATTCTGCCACAGGAGGCCTGGCGCCGGCCCGAGCGTGGTCACGGACGATGTCACCAGCGTGGACCCCCCGTGGGTGACGTCCATGCCCTGCGCCGGCGTCCCGCTCATCGTCGTGCTGATCGTGCTGGACGCCTCAGGCCTTTGGCCAGCATCGAGCCCGTGGCTCGACATGGTGATGGCATCGAAGATACCGAACACATCGGGCGTGCCGCCGCTATCCTCCCACGTGCCGGAGAGCATCGCATCCTGCAAGGCGCCGACCGTCGGGCCCGCGTAGGTTGTGCCCGGGCCCTGATAGGCCACGAGGTCCGGTACCAGGAGATTGGCCACCGGAGTCCCTAGGCCGGTCACCAGGTTGTAGCCGAGATTCGCCGTGTAACCATTGCTGCCGTTGGCGATCACGTTGTAATCGGCCTGGGGCAGGCTATAGAGGGCTTGCTGGGTCTCAGTCGGGCTGGAGCTGTTCAGCACGGCCTCGCCCACGGTGACGCGCGCCTGGTCGACCAGGGCGATGAGGCCCGCAAAGGCCGGGGCCGACAGGCTGGTGCCGCCGACGACCTCGAACGGATTGCTGAGATCGAGATTATAGGTGTCGGCGATCCACGCCCCCGTGGCCGGGTCGGCGACCATGGAGACGTCGGGCGTGGTCCGGCTGCCGGTGGACTGCACACCCTGCTGGTAGGACGGCTCGGGTTCGTAGAGGCTGAACCCGCCGCCGGAGCCGATCGACACCCCCAACGAATTCGAGTAGTACCCCCAGCCCGTCTCGCTGTTGTACGAGTTATCGGCGTTGAGTGTGAGGCTCGTGCCGCCGACGGCCACCACGTTGGGCGAGAACGCGGGGTACTCGGGATCGGCCGCCCCGTAATCGCCCGTGCTGGCCACGAACGTGACGCCCGGGACGTTGAAGACGGAGTCGTAAGTCGCCTCGTCAGCGGCGAACACGGCCTGACCCTCGGGGAAGCCCCAGCTCATCGACGTGACGGACACGCCCGGCTGGCCAGCCGCGGTGCTGACAGCGGCCATCAAGTCGGACAACGACTGGCTGCTGGCTTCCACCAGGATGATCTGGGCGCCGGGGGCGATGGCGTGGATCCATTCGACATCCAGGGCCTCCTCGACTTCCCAGTTCGGGTTGCCGGCCCCGCTGGGGTCGGTCGCCGGGAGAGGCGTCGACTGACCACTCTGGTTGAGGACCGTCAGGAAGGAAGCCGCCGGCCCGTACTGCGCGGCCAGCGACGGTCCCGAGTTCGTCAGGCCGAACTGCAAGTCGAACGCGTCCACGGACTGGAAGATGCTCGGGTCGTCGTAGGCGTCGACGATGGCGATGGTCTGGCCCGTGCCGTCCTGCGAGAGGCTGCTGATGCCGTAGGCGGCCCGGATCTGGGCCGGCGTGAAGGCGACGGCCCCGGTGGGGGGAGACAACGCGACGCTGTTGGTGATATCGCCCGCCGTGTTGATCCCGTTGACGACGTTGTTGGCGGCACTGGTCTGCGTCTGATTGTTGCCGTAGAAGGTTCCGTTCGACGGGCAGAAATTCTGGTTCAGGACCTGCGGCACGTTGAGCACCGACACGAGCGAATTGTTCGCCACGCCGAATGCCGCGCCGTTGCTCCCGACGTTGAACGTCGCCGGCCCGCCCCCCGCGGCCGTGACCTTGAATCCGTACTGGGTCGCCGTCGCGTTTCCGCCCAGCGAGCTGGTGTCGGCGTAGATGCCCAGGGCGACCGCGAACGCCTGCGCGTAGGTGTTCGCGGACACGCCGTTGGGAGTCCACAAGCTCTGATAGACCGCGGCGATCTGCGCGTTGGTGAGGCCGGCGAAGGTCGAGGTGCAATACTGATTCAGGGCAGAGCTAATGTACCGATTCGAGGCGCCGAAGAGGTTGGGGAAGTTGCTCGCCAGCCAGTTGCCCAGCAGCTTCTGGGAGGGACCGCCGTTGAAGCTGTTGATCACCGCCTGGCCATTCTGATTGTGCCAGAACCCAATGGTCGCGAATTGGCCCGCGGCCACCGCGCTGGACGCCACCGTCTCCGGCTCGCTGCCGAAGGGGCCTGTGACGCCGCCGTTGTTGGTATTGCCGCTGTAAACGGCGACCCACTGGTACGTGCCGGGCGCCGTCGGCACGTACCCGCCGGGGTTGCTGCCCGAGCCGGTGGTGTAGGTGCCATCGCCGTTGACCGTGAGCGTGTCGCTGTAGAGATTGTTGCAGTCGGTCCCGTTGGGGGTCACCCCCGGCGCGAATAGGTAGAAGGTGATCGTCCCGGTCGGGTTGCTGCCGCCCGAGAGGGTCGCCGAGTCCGTCAGAGTGCCGGAGCCGATCGACACGGACCCGCCCGGCGTGGTGGACATGGTCAGGCTGGCCGAGCTGACCACGCTGACCGACACCGGCTCGCTGCCGGCGGGGCTAGTAACCCCGTTGTTGTTCGCATCGCCGGTGTAGACCACCACCCACTGGTAAGTGCCGGTCGCGCTCGAAGAGGACAGGTTGTAGCCCGACGGCGTGGTGTACGAGCCGTTACCGGCGACCGCGACCGTCTCCGAGTCCACCGCGGTGCCGCTGGGCGCGAGCAGCGTGAAAGTCAGGGTACCGGCCTCATGGTAGCCGCCGGAGAGCACGGCCGTATCGGTCAGGGTGGACGTCGAGCCGGTCGTCCCCGTCGAGGTCGTCGAAGGACTCGAGGGGGTGGGGCCGGGGCTGGGCGTCGGCATGGGCGAGGCGACCGAGCAGCCGCCGTTGTCCGACGAGATGTATCGATCCTGGGCGTGATAGAGGAGGTTCGCGCTGTCCGGACCATAAGCATTGCCGTTCTCGTTCGGCTCCAACTGGTTGATCGCCGAGCCGCAGACGAAGTCGATCTGGTAATAGCTGTTCGGGATCTGGACCGTCAACGTGTGGGTCCCGGGGCCGAAGGTGCCGGAGGCCTGCTGATAGATCACCTGCTCATAGGCCGTGGAGTCGCTGAACGTCGGCCCCGGCGCGACATAGCTCACCAGAGTGAGCTGGTCGTTCATCCCCGACGGCACCGTGAAGGTGACCGTGGCCGTGTCCCCCTGTTGCGTGTTGTCGGCGAGGCTCGACACGGTCTTGGAACAGTTGTTCGGGGTCGTCATCTTGTAGCTGACGTTGGTAGGCGTGCAGGTGGGGATCAGGAAATCGGCGAAGTTGTATCCCGAGTAGCTGTGGCCGCTGGTTGCGACGACCGTGTAATAGGTATTCCCCGCGGTCCCGTTCGGGCCGCCGCCGGTCTGGATATAGCCCGACGGGACGGATTCCAGCACATAGTAAGTGCCCGGGTTGACCGCGAAGCTGTACGTGCCGTTGGCCCCGGTCGTCGCCGTGCCGACCAGCGTCTCGCCGCTGCCGGACGGCTGGTAGAGGTCGATGGTCACGCCGCCCTGGGGCGTATCGGCCGACGTGAAGCCGTTCCCGGTCGGATCCAGATACTTGGTCCCGCTGATGGTGATGGGGGCCGAGCCCATCGAGGCGCTGGTCGGGGTCGCGGTGGTGGTCAGGGTCGGGCTGGCTGGGCTGACGACCGTCTGCTCGGCCGTGCCGCCCTGGTCATGGGCGGTGTTGTTGTTAGCATCGCCGCTATAGGTCGCCGACCACTGGTAGGTCCCGGTAACAGTTCCGGTCGTCGGCAGCGTGTAGCTGGCCCCGTAGGTGCCGTTGCCCGTCACCGCGTCGCTGGTGCTATAGACCGTCGTCGAGCCCAGCTTGAGCGTGAAGGTGATCGTACCCGTCTCGTAATAGCCTCCGGAGAGTGTCGCGGAGTCGCTGAGGGTCGGGGCGGTCGTGCCCAGCGCGATGGCCGAGCTGGCCGTGGTCACCAATGTGGGGTTGGCCGGGCTGACGGTCACCTGCTCGGAGCTGCCGCCCTGATCGGTGGCCGTGGTGTTGTTGGCGTCGCCGCTGTAGGTCGTATGCCACTGGTAGGTCCCCGTCACAGCGCCGGTCGTCGGCAGCGTGTAACCCGGCGACGTGTAGGTCCCGTTTCCGGTCACGGGCACGGTACCGGTGTCGACCAGCGTGCTGCCCAGGTAGAGCGTGAAGGTGATCGTCCCGGTCTCATAATAGCCGCCCGCGAGCACGGCCGTGTCCTTGAGCGTCACCGGCGATATACCCAGGGTGACCGCGGTCGTGTTCGGCGTGGTGGTGACCGTTGGGTTGGCCGGGCTGACCACCGTCTGCTCGGCCGCGGCGTTGTTCTCGCTGACCGCGGTGTTGTTCGTATCGCCGCTATAGCTCGCGTCCCACTGGTAGGTCCCCGTCACCGTGCCGGTGGTCGGCAGCGTGTAGCCGCTCGGCGTGGTGTAGCTGCCGTTGCCGGTCACGGGCACGGTCTCGGTGTCCAGCAGCGTGCTCCCCACGTAGAGGGCAAAGGTGATCGTCCCGGTCTCATAATAGCCGCCCGCGAGCACGGCCGTGTCGGTCAAGGTCGCCGGCGTCGTGCCCAGGGTCAGGGCGCTCGGGCTGGGCGTGGTGGTGATGCTCGGGCTGGCCGGGCTGACGGCCACCTGTTCGTTCGGGTTGGCCTGGTCGACGGCCGAGCTGTTGTTGCCGTCGCCGCCATAAGTGGCGTCCCACTGGTAAGTGCCGGTCACCGTGCCGGTGGTCGGCAGCGTGTAGCCGTTTGGAGTCGTGTAGTTGCCATTGCCGCTCACGGATACCGTCTCGGTATCCAGCAGCGTGCTGCCCACGTAGAGGGTGAAGGTGATCGTCCCCGTCTCGTAGTAGCCCTCGGCGAGCGCCGCCGTGTCCTTCAACGTCACCGGCGCCGCGCCGAGCGTCACCGCGGTCGCGCTCGGTGTCGTGGTGATCGTGGGGTTCGCCGGGCTGACCTTCACCTGCTCGGTTGGCTGGTTCGTCTCGGTGGCCGGCAAGTTGTACGTGTCGCCGGTGTAGCTGGCATCCCACTGGTAGGTGCCGGTCACCGTGCCGGTGGTCGGCAGCGTGTAGCCGCTGGGCGTGGTGTAGGTCCCGTCGCCGCTGACGGACACGGTCTCGGTATCCAGCAGCGTGCCGCCCCGGTAGAGGGTGAAGGTGATCGTGTCGGTCTCGTGATAGCCGTTCGCGAGCACGGCCGTGTCCTTCAACGTCACCGGGGATGCGCCCAGGATGACCGAGGTCATGCTCGGCGTCGTCGTGATCGTCGGGATCGCTTGATTGATCAGGTTGAAGCTCACGGTGTTCGTGATGCCGCGGGCCCCGGCCGAGACGGCATAGCCGCCGGCAACGCCGTTGGCGGTCGCGGTGACGCTCGCCGTGCCGGTGGCGCCGATCGTGGCCGGGTTCCCGCCCAGGATCGCCGACGTCCCGCTCTGCGGCGGGGTGAAGGTGACCTGGCCCCCGGCTACGGGCTCGATCGGGTTGTTGGCGGTGACCGTCGCGACCAACGGGGCCGGGAAGGGCGTGAGGATGGCCGTCGACTGGCCGCTCCCGGAAGTGACGGCGATCGTGAACAGGCTCGACTCGAAGGCGCCGATGTCCACGACGACGCCGACCGTGCGGGGCAGGCCGCGCTGGTCGGTGGTCACACCGGTCGGGATGAGGGCATTATTGCCCGCGTTGATGGCCGGGCTGCCGGGCAGCAAGGCCATCGTCTGGGTCGGGCCGCCATAATCGCCCAACTGGGCTAGCAAGGGGTTCAGGGGTTGGGTGGTGGTGCCGGTCAGGTCCGAGCCGACCCAACCGGTACTGCCCTCGGTTTCGCCGATCAGATTGTTGCCCTGCGAGACGACGGTTCCGAGTGCATCAACGCCGCTCGCGGACACGTCCCGCGCGACGATCGTATCACCCAGGGTCACCGTGCCGCCGCCATTCCAGAGGCCACCGCCCGAGGAGCCGGCGGAGTTGCCACTGACGGTGACGCTGATCAACGTGGCTGTGCCGCTCGTCGTCGTGTAGAGACCGCCGCCGTTCTCGGAGGCAGAGTTGCCGCTGATCGTGCAGTTCGTGAGCGCGGTGGAGCCGAAATCGTCGCTGGACAGGCCGCCGCCGGTCACGCTGGTGTTGCCGCTGACGGTGATGTCGGTGAGCTCTGTTGCGCCGTGGTTGTAAGTGGACAGGCCACCCCCCTGCACGGCGGAGTTCCCGCTGACACTACAGGCATTCAGACTGGTCGTGCTGTAGTCCGTGTTCACGCCGCCGCCATTGACTCGGGCGTAGTTGCCCCCGACGCTGCAGTAGTAGAGGTTCGCCGTCCCATAGTGAACGTTGCTCACGCCGCCGCCGTCGGCGCCGTAGTTTCCGCTGACGGTACTACTGGTCAACTTGATCGTACCCGCGTAATTGAATGCGCCTCCGCCGCTCCCGGTAGCGGAGTTGCCACTGATCGTGCAGTCTGTGAGGTTGGTCGTGCCGGAAATGTTGGACAGGCCGCCGCCGTTGTATGCGGAGTTGCCGCTGATGAGGACGCCCGCGAGCGTGGTCGTCCCCCCGTGCGCGTAAAGCCCACCGCCTTGCTCGGCGGAATTGCCGTCGAGAGTGCCGTCGGTGAGGGTGGTCGTCCCGGTGCTTGCCAGCGCGCCGCCCTTCGTGGCCGAGTCTTCGAAGAAGTTGGAGTTGTTTAGGTAGATCGAGCCTGCATTATTGTACAGGCCGCCGCCGCTCGCCGAGGCCGTCTCTCCGCTGAACGTGCAATCGGTCAGCGTGGTTGTGCCACCGTTGTTGTACAAGCCTCCGCCGCTAGCCGATGCGACATCCCCGCTGAAGAAGCAGTCATTCAGCGTGGATGTGCCGAAGAAGCTGGTGAACGCTCCACCTGTATGGGCGGAATTGCCGCTGAAGGCGCAGCTCATCAGGTTGGTCGTACCGACGAAGTCGTACAGTCCCCCGCCGCTGACGGCGGAGTTCCCGCTGATGGTACAATCCGTCAAGTTGGACGTGGTTGAGGACCCGACGGAGTTGAACACGCCGCCGCCATAGGCTGAGGCGGAGTTGTCGCTGATCGTGCAGTCGGTCAGGTTGGTGGTGCCATAATTGTTGGTGTACAGGCCGCCGCCGTCGACGGCGGAGTTGCCGCTGATCGTGCAATCGGTCAGGTTGGCCGTGCCGCCGTAGTTGGCCAGGCCGCCACCGGGCCCGCTCACGCTGCCCCCGACGATCGTGAGTCCCGAGAGTGACGCCGTGACATTCTGTTCGATCTGGAACACCCGACTCAGGCCGGCGCCGCTGATCGTCAAGCCCGCCACGGGGCCGCAGATCGACTCCGTCCCGTTGATGTTGCTCAGGTCGAGCGGGCTGCCGATGAGGGTTATCGTCAGCGGGTTATTGAATGTCGTGCTGTCGAAGTCGATCGTGCTCGGCCCCGTGGCCGCGTTCGCCAGGTCGAGCTCGTAGCGCAGCGAGCCGGGACCGCCATCGGCCGTGTTGCACACGGTGAACGTGGCCATCAGTCTGCGGTCTTCCAGGGCGATCCATGTCGGCAGCAGTCGCCGCCCTCGGCGTCGCCAGCGCGCGATCGTCCCCCGCTCGCCTCTCTGTTGATCTCTCGCTCGGTTGGGACTCATGGTTCTCTCGCTCCTGGGGTAATCAAAATGCTCTGCCGCGGGACGTCCGTCTCGGGCCCTCATAAGTCCCCGCCGTCGGCTCCCACCCCCGGGCCGATTCCCGCCAGTACTCGGGCTCTTCGGCATTGCCTTGCTCACGATGGAAGCGCGGGTGGCCGTCGATCCTTGCTGGGCCGTTCGAGTGATCGCAGTTCGCGGTCCCTGGCGGCGAACCGCCGCAATGGCTCGGGGCGGCCCGTCGTGCTGACCGTCCGCGACCGCGCCGGATTAGATCCTCCGCTTCGGGTCGATCGGCATCGGATCCCGAACCGAGTGGGAGCCTGACGTCGCCATCATTCCTAGCATTCACCACGGGAGGCCCATTCCTGGCAATTCAGAGGGAGTGCGCCCGTTCGCGACTCAGGCGATTGACGTTGATCAAAGTCCCTCCGCCGCTGTCTTTGCGTGCCACCGGAATTGCTCGTATCGTGCCCGGCGATTCGCCGGACCGGGGCCGACCGGGCAGGTGGACGATTCCGCCAGCGAAACTCCTCGATGAGGATTGCCCACACTCCATGACTAGGACGCAGTCGCGGTTTTGGGGATGAAAGGGTTTTTTTTTTCACGGAATGGCAATTTCGACATGCGGGAAGACGAGCCCGGATCGTCCCGCGACGAGCCGAACGTCAAAGGTTTCATGGTTCCATGCATGCTAGCATAAGTTGTACGCGGAGGGTCGGGGTTGCAATCACGCGAGCCTGAACCGGCGGGAACTGGGGGGCGGCCTGGGCGACTTCGTCGTCGCTACGATAGCAAGCAACGATTGTGACCTCAGATTGGTTGGTTCCGTGCTATCATCCTCAGCTCGGCTGGCCAGGCCACTCGCTCGGCCGCTTGGTCTAGGGATGGGAGGTGAGGCGATGCACCTGTTTCGCTGGAGGGTCAAGACGCCCATGATCGTGACCGCGACGCTTTCTGTTGTCATGGCCATCCCCATCGAGATGAGGAAGCGGTCGATGCGGCGGTTCGTGGCGTTCCACGCCGCAGGAGCCCGTGACCTTCGAGAGGCGATGAGGGTCAGCGAGATGGCTTCGATCGAGTGCGGGCGTCGCGCGGCGCTGAGCGTCCCATCGGAGACCAACCAGTGGCTCCTCTACGACAATCCTCCCCGGATGCTGACGCCTCAGGAATGGTCCCACTGGTCCCAGGTCTTCCGCAAGAATGTGGACCTGTTCCGCATGATGGCCGATCAGCGTGAGGCCACCGAGCAAGGCTATAGGCGTGCGATGAACCGGCCATGGGAATCACCACCGCCCGATGTATTCAAGGAGTAAGTCGAAGCCCAATCTCACTCGGCGACGCCCTGACCGAACGAAGGGACGCCATCAGGGCCATACGGCCCATGGAGTGCTCGGATCGATTGCAAGCGTTGCGCCAGATAGCTCCAAAGAAACCGCGCCATTGACCAGCGAACTTAACAAGCTGGAATTGGGTGGGTGGCTTGGGTTAGAATGGGTTGACCGATGGCGAATATCATTGCGGCCATGGCGCAATGGCGGTGGCGGAATCCAGTGGTATTTTCCCGTTACTTCAAACGCTAGCCGGTGCGGCGGGCTCTTGCCGATGATATGGAGTGTCGATCTCAGTCAGGAATTGGTTCTCCCGCTCATTTGGTGAAGTCCACCCTCCTCGGGGCCCAAACCGCCGGAAATCCCCTGGAAAACGAGAACCGGTGTGCTGGCTGGCGACCCTGTATCATCGAGATTGCGGGAGAGCCCGTTTCGGTCCCTCACTGATGTGATACGCCTACGTTGCGATCGATCTACACTCCGGAAAGGCACCAGCTCCAGAGTCGCGGATTTGACCTTTTCCGGATCAGGTGTAAGATTAACCTCCGGCGATACCGGGCGGCCACTCCGACTCTTGACACGTCGCGGGGAGTCCGCATAATAAGAAATCGCTGACGCACTGACTGTGTTCGCTTGCTCGGGGATGTAGCTCAATTGGTTAGAGCACCGGCCTGTCACGCCGGAGGTTGCGGGTTCGAGCCCCGTCATCCTCGCTGTATTTCCTTGCTGCTGGATTGGAGATGGGCCCCACCGGATGGGGCGGGCCTTCGTTCAACTCGGCCCACGCCGATACAATCGTCATCATGGAGCGATTTCAGGTCGGTCCGCCATCTTGGACTCACTCCATGACCCTCCCCATCACGATCACGATCACCTCGATGGCGGGCGATCACTTCCGTGCCGAGACACCGGGCGGGTCCGTCGAGGCCAGGTCCCTGCGTGAACTGGGTGATCGCTTGAGGGATTTCCTCGCAAGTCTCGAAGACGAGGCTGCCTCCGACCGAGTCGAGCTAGCCCGACTTTCCCTGTCGGCCACCGATCAGTCCACCTTGCTCGAACTGGCCCGGACGTCCCCGCCCTCCGACTCCTGGCTCGAAGACGACTGACAGAGGCCGCGGATTGGGAGGGCGTTGGGTCTTGGTCACTGGGTTCTTCTATGGTCAGATCGTCCGGATAAGAGTCGCGCGCCACGGCAAGGAGAAACTCCGGCCGGTCGTCATTGTCACTCCAGATGAAGCGATGGTAGAGGGAGAGCCACTCGTCGGGGTGGCGATCACAGGGACGCCCGACCCGCCAACGGGTTACGACGTGCCGTTGCCTTGGCAGGCCCAGGGCGATCGCGGACGGGCCTGGACAAGCCGAATGCCGCCGTCTGTCGCTGGTTCGTCACCTTTACTGCCGCCGAGGTGATCGATGCCATCGGACACGTCCCGCCCGAGTCTATGCGAAAGATCGAGGAGGCCATCCGGCGCTACAGGGTCGATTCAAACAATTCAGAGCGGAGATGACCGCGCGTTCTTGCCGATTTGCGCGCGGGAGACTGGTCGGTGGGTCCTGGAGGAAGATTCCAGTGACGAGTCGGCCTGGGCTCGTCGGCTCCGTGCCTGGGCTCGTGCGGAACGGCTCACGCGGCTACCACGTTGATCGGATGGATTCGCCTCTCAGTCGCCCGACGAGCCCCTCGTTCAAGTTCGCGGTCGTGTGGCCTTGATGGATGGTCCCGAATACCATAATAATTCTCTCTCAGCTATCGGGCGGCGCGCGGGGGCGACGCAACTCAGATCCGGTGTGGGACCAGAACCCGGCACGACCATCGCTGTCGGCCGGTTCAGGAGGTGTCAGGCCCAAGATGTACGTACCCACCAAACTGTTCTTCACCAAGGGTGTCGGGACCCATCGCGAGAAACTGACGAGCTTCGAACTGGCCCTGCGCGACGCCCGGATCGCCTGTTACAACCTCGTTCGCGTCTCGAGCATCTTCCCGCCCAACTGCAAGGAAATCTCGATCGATGAGGGCCTGAAGCAACTTCAGCCTGGCCAGATCGTCCATGTCGTCATGAGCGAGAGTGCGACGGCCGAGCCGAATCGGCTGGTGGCCGCGAGCGTCGGTGTCGCCATCCCAAGAGATCGGAGTCTGTTCGGCTACCTGTCCGAGCACCATGCCTACGGACAGACGGCCAAGACGGCCGCGGATTATGCGGAAGACCTCGCCGCCGAGATGCTCGCGACCGTCCTGGGAGTCGAGTTCAACCCCGACAGCTCGTGGGACGAGAAGCGCGAGATCTGGAAGATCGCCGACGTCTTCTACAAGACCAAGGAAGTCACCCAGACCGCCGTCGGTCACAAGGACGGGCTGTGGACCACGGTCGTGGCCGCCGCCATCCTCCTGCCGTGACCGCGTCCAACGATCGAGGGTGAACGACCATGGGCTTCCTGGAATCGATCAGCGTCCATCGCATCGCGCCGCCGGAGATCTCGGGGACCGAGACAGCCGCCGAACTGATTGATGGCGCCTTCTCGAGTTATAACGGCGGGCGGCTCCGCGAGGTCTGCCGCGTCTTCACCCAGAAGCTCCTCCAGCCCGACTGCACGGTCGGCTTGACGCTCTCGGGCGCCTTGACCCCCGCCGGGCTGGGGATGAGCTGCTTGATCCCCTTGATCAGGTCGGGGTTCGTCGACTGGATCGTCTCGACCGGCGCCAACCTCTATCACGACACGCATTACGCGCTCGACCTGCCACTCCATCAGAGCCGGCCCAACCTCGATGATTTCACGCTGCGACAGAACGACGTGATCCGGATCTACGACATCGTCTTCGACTACAAGACCTTGCTCGATACCGACGCGTTCTATCGCGAGCTGATCCGGGACGATGCCTTCGCCCGGTCGATGGGGACGGCCGAGTTTCATCACGAAGTCGGCCGATACCTCCACGGGCGAGCCCAGGCACTCGGTCGACCCTCCCCCAGCCTGCTCGTGGCGGCGTTCGACGCCGACGTGCCGATCTTCACCTCCAGTCCGGGTGATAGTTCGATCGGTATGAACCTGGCCGCCCTGGCCCTTCAAGGCGGCCGGCTCCAGATCGACGCGCTCCGCGACGTCAACGAGACCGCGGCCATCGTCTACGCCGCCAAGCGCAACGGAGGCAACTCCGGTGTCCTGATTCTCGGGGGCGGAAGCCCGAAGAACTTCATCCTCCAGACGGAACCTCAGATCCAGGAAGTCCTCGGCTTGAGCGAAAGCGGCCACGATTACTTCCTCCAGATCACCGACGCCCGGCCCGACACCGGGGGACTCTCCGGAGCAACCGCCAGCGAAGCCATGACCTGGGGTAAAGTCGACCCCGATAAACTGCCCGACTCGGTGACCTGTTACACCGACTCGACAATTGCCTTGCCACTCTTGACGGCCTACGCCCTGGCCCGTCATGAGCCGCGACCCCTGCGAAGACTCTACCGGTGTCGCGACCAGGACTACGAGGCTCTCCGCTCCGCGTATGAGGCCAGGCTCGGGGACCAGACTTCGCAGCCGGGCGTTCGCGATCGACAGAATTGACCGACCGACTCACTTGGTTCTCGACAGGCTGGATCGCGTGTCTCCACGGTTATCCACAACCGTCCTGGTGGTCGACCCCGATGAGCCTGACCCGTTCGCACTCGAGGAGGCGGCTCGGGTCTTGCGGCGGGGCGGTCTCGTCGCTTTTGCCACAGAGACGGTCTACGGGCTCGGGGCCGTTGCAACCGACGAGCGGGCCGTGGCCCGGATCTACGAGGCCAAGGGGCGCCCGGCCATCAATCCGGTGATCGTGCACGTGGTGGATCTCGACCAGGCCAGGAGGTGCACCACCACTTGGCCAGACGCTGCCGAACACCTGGCCGCTCGCTTCTGGCCCGGGCCTCTGACGCTCGTCCTGAACCGCGCCCCGTCAATCCCCGACATTGTCTCCGCGGGGAAACCGACCGTCGGCTTGAGGATGCCAGCGTCTCCGGTCGCTCTCGGCCTGATCGCGCGGACCGGCGAACCGGTCGCAGCCCCCAGCGCCAACCGTTCGAACCGGCTCTCGCCGACCCGGGCGGAACACGTCCTGGCCGATCTCGACGGACGCTGCCGAACACCTGGCCGCTCGCTTCTGGCCCGGGCCTCTGACGCTCGTCCTGAACCGCG
>JBKQHM010000711.1:0-7741 GCA_052148775.1 Isosphaeraceae bacterium
CTTCGCCGAGCTGGGTGTGCGCGATCCATTCGAGCAAGCCCTGCCAGTAAGCTCGGTTATAGAGAATAATCGGAAATCGGTTGACCTTGCGAGTCTGTACCAGAGTCAACGACTCGAACAACTCATCGAGCGTGCCGAACCCGCCGGGGAAGATGACGAACCCGTTGGAGTATTTCACGAACATGGTCTTCCGTACGAAGAAGTAGCGGAAGTTGATCGCCAGGTTCGTGTAAGGATTACCGGCCTGCTCGAACGGTAGTTCGATGTTGCATCCGATGGAGAGGCCGCCGGCCTCGTAAGCTCCGCGGTTGGCCGCCTCCATCAACCCTGGTCCGCCTCCGGTGATCACGGCGAAACCGGCATCGGCCAGCAAGCCGCCGAGCTCTCGGGCCGCCGCGTACATCGGATGGTCCGCGCCAAACCGCGCCGAGCCGAACACGCTCACGGCGGCCCCCACCTCGGCCAGCGCATTGATCCCGTAGACAAACTCCCCCTGGATCCTCAGGACACGCCAGGCGTCGGTATGAGTGAATGCACCCAGCTCCGGCGCGCGCGGAAACGGCTCGAACGGCATCGAACGATCGAGCAACTGCTCGTCGGCCGTCGGCTTCGCCGTCGTCCGGGTCACGCCCGCGGTTCGCCCTCGCCATCGAGGCTGTGTTGTCCCGTTCCGCGGAAGGGCCTCCGTATGTTCCTCTCCTGCCTTTGGGGTCGCCTCTCCATTCACCTCGAGTCGCGAATCATCTCGCAACGCGCCGCTGTCTCCTCGTTCCATCGCTACCACCACTTCTCCGACAATCCGGTTATGCCCAACGCAAGGCTCGAGCGCCTTTCGCTCGCCTCGACGGGCCGCCGCCGGCTGTCAACATTCTTCGTCGTCTGGTCTCAAACTCATCCAACCATTAATCCTACGACTATTATAGCGCCGCGGTCCATCGCCGTCTTTTCCTTCGCGCGATTTCCGGTCGAATTCGGTTTCCGCGCAGGCTCGGCTGTTGTAAAATCGCACCAGCCATGGCCCGAAGATTCGTGGGAGCAGGAGGATCGGGACCGTTCTCCCGTCTGGCAGGCGTCTGGCCTGCTCGGCCTCACCCGCACGGCCGACGATCCCCGAGAAGACACCTACCTCCATGAATGCCCCCATACTCACCCCATCGCGGATGGCCGACGATCTCCGGAATTCTCCCTTTCTCAAAGCGTGCCGACGGGAATGGACCGATGTCACGCCCATCTGGCTGATGAGGCAGGCCGGCCGGTACATGGCCGAATACCGGGCCGTCCGGTCGCGGGTCTCCTTCCTGGAACTGTGCAAGAGCCCCGATCTGGCGACCGAGGTCACGGTCACGGCGGCCGAGCGGTTGGGGGTCGATGCCGCGATCCTGTTCGCGGACATCCTCCTGATCCTCGAGCCCCTGGGCTTCAACCTGGAATTCGCCAAGGGGGAAGGGCCGATCATCCACGACCCCATCCGGTGCTCGTCCGACGTCGATCGAATCCGCCCGATGGCGGACGTCGCGCCCCTGGACTACGTGATCCAGGCGGTCCGCTCCATCAGGGCCGCTCTCCGGCCCGCCACCCCGCTGATCGGCTTCGCGGGCGCCCCGTTCACCCTGGCTTGCTACGTCATCGAGGGCGGCTCGTCGCGCCATTACGAGCAAGCTAAGGCGTTCATGTATCAGGACGAGGGGGCCTGGAATACGCTCATGGGGTATCTGGTCGACGCCACGGCGGTCTACCTGAATGCCCAGGCGACGGCCGGGGCCCAGGTGCTCCAGGTCTTCGATAGCTGGGTCGGCTGCCTGAGCCCGACCGACTACCGGCGATTCGTGCAGCCGCATATGTCCAGGCTCTTCAAACAGCTCGATCCGGCGGTGCCGGCCATTCATTTCGGCACGGATACGGGCTCCCTTCTGGAGCTCCAGCGGGATGCCGGCGGCTCGGTCATCGGCCTGGACTGGCGCGTCGACCTCGACCGCGCCTGGGATCGCCTCGGCGACGGGGTCGCCGTCCAGGGCAACCTCGATCCAGTCGTCCTGCTCGCCCCGCCTTCCGAGATCCTGAGCCAGGCCCGACGGATCCTCTCACAGGCAGGCGGCAGGCCCGGCCATATCTTCAACCTCGGCCATGGCATTATGCCCCAGACGCCCGTCGACCATGTCCGGGCCCTCGTCGATTTCGTTCACGACCATTCACAGGCCGCGCGGGCTACGGCCGACGGCCGATGAACAGGGATTCGCGGGCCATGCATGGCCCACGGAGCGTTGACGAGTTCACCGCGTGGACGGCCGGCTCACCCTCGCCTCGACGGGTCGCGACCGTTAGAATAGATCAACTGGAGAAACCTCCTGGAGCGCCTCAGCTTGGCTGGCATACAGTGGCCGTTCAATTCCAGCGTCCCGAAAGGCCGCAGGAGCATAGGCCGCCTGAAACCCAGGGGAATCGGAATAACCCCCTTTCCCGCGGCCTGAAGGGCCGCAGGAGCACAGCCCCGGGTGCAACCCGGGGAACCTTTTGCCGGGGCCAAGAAATCGATCGGGCTCGTGTTTTTTTACAAGCTAAGCCTATTCTCATTGATTATGATCCCGAAGGTAACGCGCGGAGTAGCGCCGTGATGAGCGTAAGCGGCATGACGTCGACTTCGCGCGGACGATGAATTCCTCCCGTCCGGTAGACAATCCCTTGCATCGAAGTTCGGGCAACTCATGAAGGAGCGAGCAACCTTGATCGAGCGTACGTGCGACCCCACGAAATCGGATCGAGTCATCGTGATCGGCGGGGGCCTTTCCGGCCTGGCGGCGGCGCACCGGATTCACGAGCGATCGCGGGCGCTGCGTCGATCGGTCGATCTGAAGGTGCTCGAAGCCAAGGACCGGCCAGGGGGGGTGATCTGGACGGATCGGTTCGACGGGTTCACGCTCGAGTGCGGCCCGGATTCCTTCATCACCAACAAGCCGTGGGGCCTGGATTTATGCGAGCGGCTGGGCCTCGGTAGCCGGCTCATCGAGACGGATCCGGGCCACCGTCGTTCGTTCGTCGTCCGGAAGGGCCGTCTCGTGCCGGTCCCCGAGGGATTCGTCCTGATGTCACCGCGTCGCCTGGGTCCGTTGCTCGCGACGCCGATCCTCTCATGGCGGGGCAAGCTCCGCATGCTGATGGACCTGTTCATCCCGCGTCGGGATGACGAGGTGGAGGAGAGCCTGGCGGGCTTCGTCCGGCGACGCCTCGGCCGCGAGGCCCTGGATCGCCTGGTCCAGCCACTGGTCGCGGGGATCTATACCGCGGACCCCAACAACCTGAGCCTCAAGGCGACCCTCCCCCAGTTCCTGGCGATGGAGCGGGAACATCGCAGCTTGATCCTGGCCGGCTTGCGCGAGGCGAGACAGGGCGGCCATCGGAGCCTCGAACGTCAGGCGTCCGGTGCGCGGTACGGGATGTTCGTCACGCTCGACGACGGCATGGATGGGCTCCCCGCCGCCCTGATGGCGGCACTGCCGGCCGGTACCGTCCAGTTGAACACGTCCGTCCGCCGGATCATTCGCAACGAGCCGATCTCTCCCTGGCTGGTTGAGTTGCTCGACGGACCCCCCATGGAAGCCGACGCGGTCGTCCTGACGACCGAGTCTCACGCGGCGGCGCGGCTCATCGATGCGCAGGATCCCGGGCTGGCCCTCGAACTCCGCGGCATCCCGTACGCCTCGTCGATCATCGTGAATGTGGCCTATCGGCGTGACCAGATCCAGCATCCGCTGGACGGCTTCGGGGCGGTCGTGCCGGCGATCGAGGGACGGCCCATCCTCGCCGTCTCGTTCCTCAGCGTCAAGTTCCCGAAGCGGGCACCGGCGGGGACCGTGCTGCTGCGCGTCTTCATCGGCGGCGCCACCCAGCCCGAGCTCTTCGACCTGGACGACGCAGCGATCGGCGAGTTGGTCCGCCGCGAGCTGGGCGAGCTGATCGGCGCATCGGGCGATCCGCTCTTCCTGCGGATCGGCCGGCATCCCCGGGCGATGCCCCAGTATATCCTCGGCCACATGGACCGCGTCGCGACGATCCGCCGTAAACTGGCCCGCCACCCCCGCCTCTACCTCACCGGAATCGCCTACGACGGCGTGGGAATCCCCGACTGCATCCACGCGGCCGAGACGACCGCCGACGCCGTCCTCGATGCGCTGGCCAAATCGGCCGCCAACGCCGCGTGAGGCTGCGTCGCTCATGGGTTCCGATTCGGGCGGAGAACGGCCGGACCAGGCCTGGAAGCGGCGAAGGTTCGGGCCGTCAAGGGCCAAGGTGCAGGCCACCCCGGGGCAGATCGAGAGTCAGATTGTGGCGCAAATCCGGGCGATCTTGGGGCGTCCCCGGGCGAGACTCCAGAATGCGGCCAACCTCGCCGGAGCGCCCGACGCGCCCTGGTCACAGTTGCCGTTCTCCCAATGCATGGCTCGCGAATCATCGAAATCCAGGCCGTTAGCGCGTCCCTCAAGCTTCGTGTTTTGCTCTATCGCAGGTTCGACGGGAAGCCGATCCTCGAGAATGCCCAGATCGACGTCGTCCCCGCCGACCAGCACCAACGACATGGATCGCATTTCCTTGGCCGGCAAATCGAGCAGGCGACTCGACTTGGCATCCTGGAAATCCAGGCTTATGCTGTCCGAGATGACCAGATCGGTGATATCGGCTATTTTGTCTGGCCAATTCTCGGCTTCGACGCACGTCTACCACATGAGATCATCGGCAGACTCCCCGCGAATCTGGTCGAAACTCGAATGCTCAGCGATCTCATGGAAACAGCGGAAGGGCGGGAGTGGTGGCTCAAAAACGGCGACGACATCAACGTGATCTTCGACTTAAGGACGAAAAGCCCGGCCCGCCGTCGGCTCCGAGCGTTTCTCAGCCGGAAGGGCTTCCCGTAGGCCGGACGGGCATCGGCTCCGCCTTCTCTGATGAGGACATCGCACTGTTTACCACGATTTGGGACGAGGAGCATCGGCGCAAGTCGAAACCAGCCAAGAAATCCCCAAATCCCGGCCCCGTCGAACCCACCTCGTGATCTCTTGAACTGACGCTTTGTCAAACCGATCCCTACATCCGGCGTAAGATCATTGCGTTGGAGTAAGCGCACGGTGAAACCAGTCTTGCGAGGGTTGCTACGCTGCTGACCCCCCAACGGCAACGACTACGGCAAGGACGTGCTCCGGCAGCATCACGAGAAGCATCCCCACCCGCACACCCATTGATTTCCTCGATAAGGAGACCCTACCCATGACCCACCTCCCCATGCTCCGCGGAAGACCATTCGTGACGTCGGCTGCGATCGGGCTTGCCTTGTTCGCCGGGCTCGCGGTCACCCGCGCGGATGACACGCCCTCGCCGGTGTTATTGGTCCTGCACAAGGGCGAGAGCGCGATGGCGATCATCGACCCCAGCACCGGCGCGGTGCTGGGCCGGGCGCCGACCGGCCAGGACCCGCACGAGCTGGCCGTCTCCGAGGACGGCAAGCTCGCCTTCGCGAGCAACTACTCCGGCGGCAAGGGCGGTAACAGCCTCTCCGTCATCGACATCGCGTCCCGGACGGAGCGTTCCCACGTCGAGCTGGCCCCGCTCGCCCGACCCCACGGACTTTGGGTCGCGGGCGGGAAGGTCTACTTTACGGCCGAGGCGAACCTGGCCATCGGCCGCTACGATCCGGCCACCAACAAGGTGGACTGGATCCTCGGCACCGGGCAGGAGCGGACGCATATGATCGTCGTATCCCGGGATGAGAAGACGATCTTCACGTCCAACGTCAACGCGAACACGATCAGCATCATCGAGCGCGGCGCGCCGGGCGGACCCGGCGGACCGCCCCCCGGCGGATTCGGCGGACCGCCCCCCGGTGGACCTGGCGGACCGCCCCCCGGCGGACCCGGCGGGCCACCCCCCGGCGGACCCGGCGGGCCACCCCCTGGCGGGTTCGGCGGACCGCCCCCCGGTGGTGGACCGAGAGGACCGGGAGGGCCCGGAGGGCCGAGCTGGAGGCAAACGATCATCCCCGTCGGCCGTGGCCCCGAGGGCTTCGACGTCTCCCCCGACGGCAAGGAGCTCTGGACGGCCCACATGTACGACAGCCGGATCTCGGTGATCGATGTGGCTGCCAGGAAGGTCGTCCACACGATCGACGCCGGCGCGCGGGCGGCCAACCGCCTCAAGTTCACGCCCGACGGTAAGCACGCGCTGGTCTCCGAGATCGGCGGCGGCGACCTGATCATCCTCGACGTGGCGAGCCGATCGGTCATCAAGCGGATCAAGCTCGGCCGGGGGGCCAGCGGCATCCTGGTCACGCCCGACGGCTCGCGGGCCTTCGTGGCGATGACCGGGGAGAACGTGGTCGCGGTCATCGACCTCAAGACGCTGACCGAGACGGGCCGCCTGAAGACCGGTCAGGGCCCCGACGGGATGGCCTGGCTCGCAACAAAGCGCTGACGAAGTCATGGAAAAGAGGATGCGAGAGACGCCAGGACGGCGGCCATAAAGCATCTGCCGGAGTTTGATGCCGAGCCGCTCGGATTCATCCGTCGCGACGGGATGCCATTCGGGCATCCCGCTCAGCTTGCCGATGTCCCTTTCCAGGCCCGCATAACAGCGGGCGGCGACGGTCGGTGTGCGTTCGGCCGAATAGCGGAACGACCCGACGGCATCGGCCCTGGCTGGCCCTGGCGGTGAATACAACGCGGTCCGTCACCGGTCTTGTTTCCCGTCGAGTATCTGCCGCATGTCGACCAGCACATCGTCGGCAGGGATGACCCTGCCGACTTTCATGTCTTCCATCGACGCCTTGAGGGCGTCCATCCGCTCGGCACGCTCGGCCAGTTCGATGAGCTTCTGATAGGAGGCGGTGTCCTGCACCACCAGTTCGGCCTTGCCGTTGAGGGTGAGCACGATCGGGTGGACGGTTTCCTTCAACTGAAGGAAGAACTCGGGAGTATTCCGCTTGAAAGTTGATGTCGTTGTTGATATCCAACATGGTCGTTTGCCCTTTGCACTAAAATTACACAAGATTTGATGCTAGCACATCCGGACAAATGGAATAACGCCGTTCTTGAGTGGACGGGTGCTATTTCTGGCGTCAGAGCCGAATTATGCCCTTTCGTTGCACGGGACAGTTTTGTCAATGCGTGCACGCACCTGGCGGACTTTTCAGAAATGAATAATTCTTTTTATTTAATTGATATAATATAAACTAATTACAATATTATTATTTGATTGATTTACGCATTGGCCGTGTTAGTTGGTGATTGCGTGCAACCGGTGGGTAGATTGCCATCCCAGCCACCTGGAAAAATGGTAGAATAGTGATCGTTTGCCTGATAGCCTGTCCAGGTAGTACGTTGTGATGACGGAATCGAGTCCGAAATGATTAGTTATTTGGAACTGCAAAACTACAGAGGATTTGACCAATACAAGCTGTCGGGCTTGGCACGCATCAATCTGTTGGTCGGGAAAAATAATTCGGGCAAGACGAGCATTCTTGAGGCCGTCCAACTGCTTGCTTCAGGGGGGGATGCCCGCATTCTTTCCCGAATCGCTAGACAGCGGGGCGAGGTGCTATACGACCCAGACGACCAGGATTCAAGAAGAGTCATTGGCTCAAGAGGGGAATTGGGTGGTGCATAATCGACGCGTTACAATCCTCTGGTGCCACCATGAGGTCGTCACGCCAGGTGGAGGATTGAGATCTGGCGGCGATTCACCGCAATTCGCCCGCGAG
>JBKQHM010000712.1:0-30899 GCA_052148775.1 Isosphaeraceae bacterium
CTGCCGCGGGGTGTGATCAACGTCAAGTTCGAGGGCGTCGTCAACAACTCGACGAACCCCCTGGTCGCCAACGGTGGGGCCTTCTTCGCCCGCGTCGTGCACATCAAGAAGGGCCCGGTCATCCCGCCGAGCGTCCCGACGGCGCCGTACGTTGCCCCGACCGTCTATCACAAGGGACAGGATGCCCTCAAGGGCGACTTCAAGATCGATCGCGTCCCGAGCAACCTGCACTTGCTCCGCGTCGCCGAGGCGGTCGCGAGCCGCAAGGGCAAGAAGTAACGACCCTACGGATCGGAGAAGGACCCGGCATGCCGGTAGGTGGCGGAAGTCACCGGCCGGCCCGGGTCCCTCGGCCTCCGATATCCCGCCGGTACCAGGCGCCCTGGAACTTGATCGTGCGGACAGCCTCGTAGGCTCGGGCCTGTGCGTCCTCCATGGTGTCGCCGATGGCCGTCACGTTCAGGACGCGACCGCCCTCGGTGACGATCCGGGCGTCCCGGCCCGGTGACGCCTCGGATCGGAGGGTCGTCCCCGCGTGGAAGACCTTCACATCCGGCATCCGCTCGACGGCCTCGAGATTCTGAATCACGCGGTCCCGCTCGTAGTGTCCCGGATAGCCTTCGGAGGCCATCACGACCGTGACCGACGGCCGTCGGTCCCATTCCAGAGAGACCGAATCCAGTCGCTCGTCCGCGGCGGCTTCCAGGACATCGAGGAGGTCTGACTTCAGGCGCATCAGGATCACCTGAGTCTCCGGATCGCCGAAGCGGACGTTGAACTCGAGGACCTTGGGCCCCTGGTTCGTCAGCATCAGGCCGGCATAGAGCACGCCTCGGAAGGGGCGACGGGCTCGCTTGAGGGCGTGAATGGCCGGGACGAGGATCTCGCGTTCCACCTGTTCCATCAGGTTGGGCGTGACGATCGGCGTCGGCGAGAAGGCGCCCATGCCTCCGGTATTGGGGCCCTCGTCGTGGTCGTAGGCGCGTTTATAGTCCTGGCTCGACTCCAAGGGGACGATCGTCCGGCCGTCGGTGAGCGCCAGGACGCTGGTCTCCTGGCCGTCGAGCCGCTCCTCGATGAGGAGACGATCGCCGGCCTGGCCGAAGATGCGCCGGATCATGATCTGCTCGATGCCGTCGAGGGCCTGCCGGAGATTGTCGCAGACGAATACGCCCTTGCCGGCGGCCAGGCCGTCGGCCTTGAGGACCAGGCCCAGCGGCCTGCCCAGGACGAAGTCGCGAGCCTCGGCGGCGGTACTGAACACGCGCTTCTGGCCGCGTTCTTCGATCTCGACCTGCACGCCCGCGCTGAGCATCTCGCGGGGGTCCATGATCCGGTCGATGGCCTCGAGCGTCTCGGAGGCCGTGCGACAGTGGAGGGTATTCCGGATCGTCGAGCGGCCGCGCGACCGCACGATCAGCGCCACCTCCCTCGAGAGCGCGTAGTGTTCGGCATCGGGGGCCGATCGGAAGACGCGGTAATCCGCCGTGGGAATCCCGGCCTGTCGCATCAGGTCCTTGGCGAAGACCTTGCTCCCTTCGAGCTCGGCCGCTTCCTTTCGCGGGCCGAAGATGCGAAGCCCTTCTCGCTGGAAGACGTCGACAATACCCTTGACGAGCGGCTCTTCCGGCCCGACGACGGTCAAGCCGATCCCCTCGCGCTTCGCGAACTGGACCAGTCCGCGGATATCCCCCTGTTCGATCGGCACGTTCTGCACGTCCAGGGCGGTCCCGGCGTTGCCGGGGGCGCAGTAGATCGCCGAGGCCCGGCGCGACTGCTTGAGTTTCCAGCAAAGAGCGTGCTCACGCCCTCCCTTGCCGATGACTAAGACTTTCAACGCACTGACCCTCGATCCGCAACTCGATCCGTCCCGCAGCCTCGACTCGTTTCTATTCTAGTAAAGAAACCCCTCTCCGGGACAGTAGAGCGATCCGGCATCACCTCGACTCATTCCGTTGACCCAGGGTTTTCGGCGGTCGCCGCGTACTGTAAAATCCATAGGGAGCGAGCGTTCTCGGCCGGGGGCCCTGACGATACGGAGGGGTATCCCTCGCTTCCCAGGCCGGATTCTGACATCCCGGCCGCGTCGGACCGGAGTCGAAACCGTTCTCTGTGCCTTAGATCCCCGACGAATATCTTTGCCTTTGCAGGATGAAGCCTGACTGAGGATATCGGAGCCCGATCGTGAAGCACGTCGCCGTTGTTGGGGCCAGTGGTGCGGTGGGTGAGCGAATGATCCGCCTCCTGGAGGAGCGGGATTTTCCGATCGCCTCGATCAAGTTCCTCGCCTCCGAGCGGAGTGCGGGCAAGACCGTACAATTCCGGGGCGAGAGCCATCTGATCCAACCCCTCTCCGCCAGGGCGTTCTCGGGGGTCGAGATCGTCCTGTCGAGCACGCCCGCGAGCGTTTCCCGCCAATGGAGCCCGATCGCGGCCGAGGCCGGTGCCGTGGTCGTCGACAATTCGAGTGCCTTCCGGATGGAACCCGATGTCCCGCTCGTGGTTCCCGAGGTGAATCCCCAGGACATCCTGAAACACCGAGGGATCATCGCCAATCCGAATTGTTCGACCATCCAGATGGTCGTTGCACTCAAGCCACTGCACGACGCGGCGAGAGTGAGGCGCATCGTGGTCAGCACCTACCAATCGGTCTCCGGGGCCGGGATGAAAGGGATTCTCGAACTACACTCGCAGACCGAGGCCCATTTTCGCGGGTCCGATCGACCCGCACCGGTCAAGTTTGCCCACCCCATCTTCGGCAACTGCATCCCCCACATCGACGATTTCCTCCCGAACGGTTATACCAAGGAGGAAATCAAGATGGTCAACGAGACCCGCAAGATCATGGGCGACCCGACGATCGACGTCAGCCCGACGTGCGTCCGCGTCCCGGTTGCCTTCTCGCACAGCGAGTCGATCCTCGTGGAGACGGAGCGTCCGCTCTCGGTGGAGGAGGCGATGGCCCTGTGGGCCGTGGCGCCGGGCGTGACCATCATCGACGACCCCATGGCCAAGCAATACCCGCTGGCCGCGGATGCCGTCGGCAAGGACGACGTCTTCGTCGGACGAATTCGACTCGACCTCGGCCGCCCCAATGCACTCCTTTTCTGGTGCGTCAGCGATAATCTCCGCAAAGGGGCGGCCACGAATGCCGTGCAGATCGCCGAGAAGCTCGTGGAACTCGCCCCGGTCCTGGTTTGAGCGCGAGTGAGTCGGGGGCCGATGTTGCGTCGATGCGGAACATCCAGTTGACCCTCTGCTATGATGGCACGGACTTCCACGGTTGGCAGCGTCAGCCGGGTCTGAGGACCGTCCAGCAAACCCTCGAGGATGCGCTCGAGCGTCTGACGGGGAGCCGGCCGCAGACAACGGCAAGCAGCCGCACCGACGCCGGGGTCCATGCCCTGGGACAATCGGTGCACTTCTTGACCGCATCCGGTCACTCTGAGGAAACCTTCGTCCGCGCCCTGAACGCCTTGATGCCCCGCGACGTGAGGGCGCTCTCGGCCCATGAGGTACCGCAGTCGTTCCATGCCACCCTGGATGCGAAGTCGAAGCGGTATCGCTATGTCATCGACAATGCCCGGATCGCCAGCCCGTTTCAGCTCCGGACGAGCTGGCACATTCCTCACTCGCTCGACGTTGACGCTATGGGCCGCGCCGCCCGATGCCTCCTGGGCCGGCATGACTTCCGCAGTTTCGAGACCGAATGGCCCAATCGGACCAGCAGCGTGCGCACGATCCTCGACATCGTCGTCGATCGCCGCGAGGATCTCGTCATCATCGAGGTCGAGGCCGACGGATTCCTGTACAACATGGTCCGCTCGATCGCGGGGACCCTGGTGCTGGTCGGTTCCGGCAAGCGCCCCGAGGGCTGGATTGAACAGGTGCTCGCCGCCGAGAGCCGAGTGGAGGCGGGGCCGACGGCCCCTCCGCAGGGATTGTTCCTGCTTTGGGTGCGATATGGGTCTTCAGGCCAACCGGGTGCTCGACAAGCACCCAGCTAAGTCGCCGGGCCGAATCGGTGCTCACGGAGTACCCTACGTCCAGGGGGTGTCATGCGGATCGTCCATGTGATTACGAGACTGATCCTCGGCGGCGCCCAGGAGAATACGCTGCTGACGGTCGAGGGCTTGCACCATCACTATCGAGATGATGTCACGCTCATCACCGGGCCGGCGGAGGGACCCGAGGGCGACCTGTTCGACCGAGCCGCACGCCTTGGGTTGAAAGTGGAGGTCATGGACGAGCTGGTCCGTCCGATCCGGCCGGGAGTTGACCTGGCCGCCTATCGGAAGCTACGCAAAGCGTTCCGACGGCTGAAGCCGGAGGTCGTCCACACGCACAGCTCGAAGGCTGGAATCCTCGGCCGGGCGGCCGCCTGGGACGAGGGGGTGCCGGCGATCGTGCACACGATCCACGGGCTGCCGTTCGGGCCGTTCGAGAGGCCCTGGAAGAACCGGCTCTATATCGCCCTGGAGCGATGGGCGGCCCGTCGCTGTCATGCGATCGTCAGCGTCTGCGACGCCATGACGACGCAGGCCTTGGCCGCCGGCGTTGGACAGACCGGTCAGTTCCTGACCGTCTACAGCGGAATGGACGCGGACGCGTTCCTGAATCCGAGGCGCAACCGCACGGACGTCCGCCGCGAGCTCGGACTGGCCGACGACGAAGTGGCATTCGCCACCGTTGCGCGACTCTTTGAGCTCAAGGGGCACGACGACATCCTGGCGATCGCGCCCGGGATTCTCGCCGAGAACCCGAAAGTCCGGTTCGTCTGGATCGGCGATGGCATCTTGCGGGATCGATTCATCGCCGAGCTCGACCGGTTGGGGATACGTCAATCGTTCATCCTCGCGGGCCTGGTCACGCCCGATCGGATACCCGAACTCCTCGGGGCCGTCGATGCGGTTATCCATCCGAGTCTCCGCGAGGGCCTCGCCCGGGTGTTGCCCCAGGCTCTCCTCGTCGGTCGTCCGGTGATCAGTTACGACGTCGATGGTGCGCGCGAGGTCGTGCTGCCAGAGACCGGCTTCCTGCTCAGGCCGCGTGACCTGGATGGGCTCCGGCAGTCGATCCGTCAACTGGCCGACGAACCGTCCCTCCGAGCCGCGATGGGGGCCGAAGGGCGTCGCCGCTTCGCGGACCAGTTCCGCCATGAGACAATGACCCGGGAGCTTCGTTCACTTTACGAGCGATTGCTTCAAGGGGGAGCCGCGAGCGGTCGAAAGGACTTCGAGACCCCGGGACGGACCTGACTCGCCCTGCCGGACGACCGCGAGGTGGAGTGTCTGGCGTTTCCCCTTGGTCAGGTCGTAGCATTCGACGGGTTCCACGGGGGTCACGTCGAGCCCGAAATGACTGCGCATCACCTCGATCTCGGTCGACAACAGGACGGTCAGGACGGACCGGCCTCCCTCCAGGTGGGCGAAGAAACCGTCGCGATCCCGCGTCAACGCGGCGGGGTGTCCCAACGCATAAATGACCCCCGGCTCTTGATACTCGAGCAAGACGGGCTCGAGCCCCCTCTGCTGGGAAAGGGATGCCAGGCGTTCGCCGATGACCCGCGATGTCCGGTAAGGCTCGCACGCCGGGACGAGCCAGCCGACCAGCACAAAGAGGACGAGGGTCCACGTCAGGGCGAGCGATTGCACGGCCACGACGCTGGCGCTCCGTTGAAACCTCAGCATGCCGGCGAGGGTCCCGACGATGAGCAAGACCCCCATCACCACCATGGGCCATCGGAGGTCGCCCGGCACCAGGGCGGACCCGGCAAGGAGCACCGCGGCCATCGCCAGCCCGGTCCCGACCAGGAGCGCCATGCCCAAGCGGCCGAGGGGCCGTCTCCGGATGTTGACTCCCTCCGCGGAGATCGCGAGGACGAGCCAGGTTACCAGGAGTGCGCAGGCCGGGAATGCCGGGAGGTAGTAATGGATCAACTTGGTCTGGAAGCATTCGAGCAAGATCCAGGGTCCGATCACCCAGCCGAGCAGGAAGCTTAGATCAGGACTGGCCTTGCGTCGCACCCAGGCTCCGGCGATCGCGGCCGGCACCAGGGCCGACCAGGGGTAGAAGACCAGGATGGACACGACGGGATAATAGCCGGGGAATCCGCCATGAGCCTCCATCTCGGTCGCGACGCGATGGACGATCTGCCTTCCAATCGCGAATCGCAGGAACTCACCCTGCGACGCGATACTGACCGCCACAAGCCATGGGCAGGTCAGTATCAACAGTAAGGGTAGCCCCCATCGCCAATGGAGACGATGCCTTGTTGGGACGGGCCATCCCCACCACCAGGCAAGGAGCGTCGAGACGCCGATCATGGCCGGACCGATCGGCCCCTTGGTCAAGATGGCCAGGCTGAGGAGAATCCAGAATGCCGCGGCGGCGGTCCGTGATGGACGACGGCTCAGGACCCATAAACTCGCCTGGCAGCCCAGCATCCAGAGCATCAGCGTTGCGTCGGTGGTGGCCAGTTTCGACTCGGCCACGACGATCGGAGCGGTCGCGAAGATGAGGCCGGAAAGCCACCCACCCTTCGGGCCGAACATCCGCCGTCCCATCCACCAGACGCCAACCGCGGCCGCCGCGCCGGCCATGCCGGAGACGAGCCGGGCTCCAAACGGGTTGTCGCCGGCGACGGCCGTCGTCAGGCCCATCAGCCAGTAGATCAGGATCGGCTTATGGTAACGCGGCTCGCCATTGAAGCTCGGGGAGATCCAGTCGCCCTTCGCGCGCATCTCCCGGACGCTGACGGCATATCTCGGCTCGTCTCGGTCCCAGAGCCCGGTCCCGCGATTGCCGGCCAGGTTCAGGCCGATGGCGAGCAGGAAGATGAAGAGAGCTTCCATCCACGCCGATCGACGCGAGTCGCGACCCGGTGATTCGTTCGATGTCGGCCCGTCCGGCGGCAAGATGTTCGGTACCACGGTTCCCTCCTACATATCCGGACGTCGGAGCCGTCACTGGCAGAGCATCCTTGCTTCCGGTCCTGTTGCGGACGAGGATCTCCAAGGTAGCGTAATATAATGGGTGTCTTCGGTTCCGAGGAGATCGATTTCATCGCCCCTCCGGAGCCGTCGCCGACGACCCAGACCAGATTCGCCATTGGAGAACTCGATCGCCATGGAGCAACAGCATCTCACCGAAGCCGCGTGCTTGTTGAACCAGGGGGCTTTGTATCGCAAGAGGATTGGCCTGGAACCGGTCGGGGCCATCGGCGATCCCATCTTCGCCGGGTTCAAGCAAGGGGCCTTCTCCCTGTATTTCGGCGATGCACCCATCTACCACTTCGATCTGGAGGGGCGATGGCAGCGGGCATTCCTCGAGGGAGTCCATTATCTAAAGGGTTTGGACGGAGAGATTCACGCCGTCGACCGGGTCCGCGAGGGCCCGAATCTCGTCTTGCACCGGCGGCGACTGGGCTATGAGGAGGCGAGTCAGGTCGATGGCGGCATCCGTGACGTCGCCCTGAAATTGCAGGCCGACCTCGGCTCCGGCGCGCTGCGATTCCTGGAGCCGCCGACGGGCAAAGCCCAACCGCTCGACCGCGACGAGCTCGACGACTTCCTGGAACGGATCGGCCGATGGGATGGCGCCACCTGGTTCGCCCATCGCGAGCGTTATCTGGGCACCTACGGCCCCCTGCCCTTCTTGCCCCCCGATTGCCTGAACGCCATCGTCCTCCAGGCAACGCTCGGACACGCCGGAGGCCACAGCTTCGGACTGGGTCGTTCGGCCGAGTATTACGTACGTTCCGGAACCGAATTCGAGCAGCACGCGCGTGAAGTGGCGGCACTCTGGGGTCGTCGCCTCGCGCAGACTCGGGTGGCGTTCCTGGCCGGCAGCGATGTCCTCCGCCGTCCAGTCGGTGACGTTGCGGCCTACCTCGATGCGGTCAAGATGGCTTTTCCGCTCCAACCGGCCGATGCCACCGAGGCAGACTCGTCCGCGCCTCGGATCGAGGGAATCCACGCCTTCCTCGACGATTTCACGCCCCCACTTCCGGATCGCTCCGCCTGGTCTCAATTCGCCGCAGGTGGACTGGTCCGGCTGAGTCTCGGCGTCGAGTCCGGTGACCCGACCATCCGGGCGGTCTACGGAAAGCACTGGGCCGACGAGGAATTTCGGACGTGCGTGGCCGATATCAAGGCGGCAGGACTGGCGGTCAGCCTCATGACCCTCGTCGGCGCCGGCGGCGTCGATCGGGCTGAATCTCATGTCCGCGAGACATCGGCGTTGATCCAGACCCTCGATCTTCGCGCCGGGGACCATGTGTTCCTGATCGATGAGGATGAGGTCCGAGACACGCATTCGAACGAACCAGGCGTTACGTTCCTGGAAGGAATAGCCAGAGCCGAGCAGCAGAAGCAATTCAAGGAGCAATTGAATCCGCTGAGGAAGCGGGGGGTCAAAGTGTTAGCCTATACTTTAGAGAAGCAATGGACGTGATCCAGTCGAGTACGCTCAGGAGGTGAGCATGACGAGGCTTCAGGACGGTGGCGACCTTCTGGACAGGATGGTGAGGGCCGTGGAGAAAGTCCGCGAACGATTGCAACGTGCCGCGCGTGCTCTCGAAGAGGCCAAGATCCCCTACGCAGTGATCGGCGGAAACGCCGTGGCCAATTGGGTCGCTCGAGTCGATGAGGCGGCCGTGCGAAATACTCCGGACATCGACATCCTGCTGAGGCGCTCCGACTTGGAGGCCGCCCAGTCCGCCCTGACAAGTGGCGGTTTCGTGTATCGTCACACCGACGGCATCGCACTGTTCCTCGACCGATCGGACGCAAAGGCCCGAGACTCAGTCCACATCGTCTTCGCCGGTGAACGGGCCCGGTCGGACGATGTCATGCCGGCACCGGAAGTCGAGGAGGCGGATACAACAGAGACGTTTCGCGTGGTCGCCCTGGAAGCGTTGGTGCGGATGAAGCTGACCTCGTTCCGCAGCAAAGACAGAATGCACCTACTCGACCTGATCGATGTCGGGCTATTGGACGAGTCCTGGCTGAGCCGATTGCCGACTGGCCTCTCCATGCGTCTCAAGGAATTGCTCGATAATCCCGAGGGCTGACAATGGCTAACTCCGTCCGCCTTCCTCAACGTTCGAACCGCCGCGTCCTCCGCCCGCCGACGAAGCTTTCGAATACAAGATTGCCGATGTCGTCGGTCGAGCAGTACGCGGCGACGCCATGCGAGACCCGGGCCATTTCCTCGACGAAATTGACGAGGCCGAGGTAGAAGTAATCCTCGATCAGGGCGAAGCTCGAGACGCGGATGCCCGCGTTGGCGCAATGGCGGACTTCGGCCAGGGTGTGGGTCGCGGTCTTCTCGGCCGGCGGGTAGATCAGGACAACCTCTCGGCCTTCGATGTGCGCCGTGGGCTCGCCGTCGGTGATCACGATGATCTGTTTGTTCACGGTAGGCTGTCGCGAGAGGACGCTCCGTGCCAGGCGAAGGCCCGCATGAATATTGGTGAAATGCTGCGGGACCCGGCCCACCGGGGCATCGAGGTCGAAACGCAGATGAATCCGGCTGTCGTACATGCTGACCGGCTTCGGCGCGGAGTTGATTAACTGCCGCTCGTTCATCAGGTTGGCGAATGTATAGAAGCCGATCATCTGGAGCGAGTCCTGGGGATATCGGCTGCGGACCATGCCCTGGAGGGCCAGGGCCACCTTCTTGGTCGTGTAGTACTTGCCGTATCGGTTCATCGACCCGCTCATGTCGATCAGGACGACGGTCGCACACCGCGTCTGGAACTCGGTCTCGTGCACGACGTAGTCTTCCGAACCGAGCCGGATCGGCACGCCTCCGCCCTGGCGAATGTACGCATTCTTCAGGGTTTCATGCATGTTCAAGTTGGCGAGCGAATCCCCGTAGACGTAGGGCCGGGTGTCCTCGATCGGGACGGTTCCCTCGCCCTTCTCCGCGGTGTCGTGTCGGCCCAGCGAGTCGCGCCGGAACGAGTGGAACAGGTCGTCGAGCGCCTTGTCCTGGATGCGTCGGACTCCTTTCGGAGTGACCCGCCACTGGCCATCGAGATCCTTCTCGATCAGGCCCTCCTTCTGGATCAAATCGACGACATCCGGCATCTCCTCTTCGAGATCGTCCATGTTGCGCAGGACTTGCTCGCCATATTGCATCATGTACTCGGAGAGCTGATCGAAGACCTTGTCGGCCGATTGCGGTAAGAATTGCTGAGAGCCATCCCACTTGGTGTATTCAAATGCTGACATGGTTGGCCCTCTCGATTCTCGAAGGATTCCAGATAGCGGATTCCAGATTCCGGATCGTGGTGAGACGGGTTCCTCTCAACGCCGGTAGCTCCGCCCGCCGACCTTGGCCGACTTGTTGAGCTTGTTGTGGACATGCAGCCCTTCGAGGATGAATTCGGCCGCACTGGCAGTGGCCGCCTCGCGTGCTTCGCGATCGGAGAGGTCGGGGATGGCCTTGTTCGCGAATTCCTCGGCCCGTTTCCGCAGGCCGGGCACCTTGGCGATGCGTTCGAGGATCGCGGCGTTCGGGAGCGTGTCGCCGACCTCGATGCTGTTGCCGCCGTCAAAATAGTCCACGATGGGGCGAAGCTCGCGGAGATCGCAGTGGATCGCGAAGATGTTCTTGGTCGCTTCGTCGATGATCCGATGGATCAATTTGTCTTCGTGTCCATCATCTTCCGACATGGTCAGCTCGAGCTTGCCGCGAGCACTCGCGGAAGCCGAGCCGAGGTCGGAGACGCGGGGGATGACCCAGCTCTCCCGGTTGATGATCGATCGACGTTCGGCGTTGGAGACGACATTCTCCAGATTGGCGATCGACATCCGGACCGAGACGCCCGACTGTTGATTCACGTGCGGCGACGAACGGGCCAGGCGGGCGATCTCCTCGACGATCTCCTTGACATATTGCGGGATGGCCAGGTGGGCGCCATCCACTCCCTTCCGATCCAGCCAGGCGTTCTGGTCGCTGATCGCGATGCCGATCTCTCGGGTGAGCGGATAGTGCGTTCGGATCACGGAGCCGATCCGGTCTTTGAGCGGGGTCACGATGCGACCGCGGTTGGTATAGTCCTCCGGGTTGGCCGAGAAGACCATGGAGAGGTCGAGTTCGAGCCGGATCGGGTAACCTCTGATCTGGATGTCCCGCTCTTCGAGAACATTGAACAGGCCGACCTGGATCTTCGGGGCAAGGTCGGGGAGTTCGTTGATGCAGAAGATCCCCCGGTTCGTGCGCGGGATCAGGCCGAAATGCATGGTTAACTCGCTCGAGAGGTAACGCCCCTCGGCGTGCTTGATCATGTCGACCTCGCCGATCAGGTCGGCGATCGTCACGTCGGGAGTCGCGAGCTTCTCGTGGTATCGCCGATCCCTGCCGATCCATTCGATCGGGGTCGAGTCGCCCTGCTCGGCGACCAGTTCCCGCGATTGTTTCGAGACCGGGGCGAACGGATTATCGTTGATCTCGGAGCCGGCGACGATCGGGATCGCCTCGTCGAGCAGATGGACCAGTTGACGGAGCATCCGGGTCTTGGCCTGACCGCGCAGGCCGAGGAACAGGATGTCATGCTTGGAGAGGATCGCGTTCTCGATCTGGGGGACGACGGTTTCCTCGTAGCCGAGGATGTCGGGAAACAAGGGCTGGCCGGTTTGCAGCTTGGCGATGAGATTCCGTCGCATCTCATCCTTGACCGACTCCACGCGATATCCGCTCGACTTCAACTCGCCCAGGGTACGGGGCCGATCCGTCATCATCACTCTCCTGCGTCTCAATGGTGAATCGATCGGCAAACAGCCCATCAAGAAAGGCAGTAGTTATACTAGACACGCGGGAAGGGGAAGTCAACGAGCGGAGGCGGGGCGGCGATGCCTTATCCCTTGCCGGGGAATGGGTTATTGAAGAGGCGGCTCACGCTCTCGCGGCGATGGATCGAGATGATGGCGTCGGCGAACAGGCTGGCGATGCTCACGACCTTGCAATTCGGGGCGAGTGGTTCGAAGCGGTACTGGATCGTATCCGTGAGCACCAGTTCCTTGATCGGACTCTTGGCGATCCGCGCCGCGGAACCCTTGGAAAAGACGCCGTGCGAGACACAGGCGAAGATGTCCTTGGCACCGCGTTGCTTGCAGGCGACCGCCATCTCGCAGAGAGTACCCCCGGAGATCGTGAAGTCGTCCACGATCAGCACATTCTTGCCCTCGAGATGGCCGACGATGTCGAGCATCTCGGCCTTCTCGTCATGGCCCCGCCGGGTCTTGTTCCCGAAGACGACCGGCGCATCCATCATATCGCCGAATCGCTGGGCCTGCTTGCCGAAGCCCACGTCGGGGGCCGCCACGACCAGGTCGGGAATCCGCTTGGCCCGGAAGTAATCCACCAGGACGGGCATCGCATAGAGGTGGTCGACGGGTATCTTGAAGAATCCCTGGATCTGCGGGCTGTGGAGGTCCATCGTCAAGACCCGATCGGCCCCGGCCGCCTCGATGCAGTCGGCGCAGACACGAGCGCGGATCGACACCCTGGGTTCGTCCTTCTTGTCCCCTTTGGCGTAGGAGAAATAGGGGATCACGGCGGTGACTTGCGTCGCGCTGGCCCTCTTCAGGGCGTCGATCCAGAAGAGGAGTTCCATGAAGTTGTCGTTGACCGGGTAATCGCCTCCCTGGACGATGAAGACGTCGCGTCCGCGGACGTTCTCCAGAACGCGGACGAATACGTTACCCTCGCTGAATACGAGGGTCTCGGAACGAGCGAGTTCCATCCCGAGCCGGTTCAGGATTGCCCGGCCCAGGTGCTGCCCCGAACTCCCCGCGAAGACCTTGAGCTCGCCGTAAGGATCCGTCTTCTTGGACGAGTCGTCGAAGCAAATCAGGGATTTATCCATGCCCACGATGGTCGCTCCGCAGAATCCGTTGAGGGTCGGATCATCCCCGCCCATGCAAATGAGACTCACGCGTCGTCGTTGCCCGGCCGAGGAAGCGGCCCTTCGTCTCCGTCATCATCTAACTTTAACAGTCGGCCCGGTGACTCGGCTAGCTTGAGCAGGCGGGCGTGAGTCGGTTTTGTGCTTTTGTTCACTGGTGGCGGATCGGGACTTGACGAATCCCGGAAAACTGATGTCGGAGAGTCGGGCGTTGTTTACAATGCGTCCATTAAGACATCCTCGGCCTCGCCGTGCCGTCGAATCGATCCGATCCGTCATCATGAAGGGCCCCAGGAATGAGTTCCAATCGTCATTCGACCCGATGGTTTCTCCCGACATTCGCCACGACGGTGGCGCTCGCACTCATCTTCGCCATGGTCCGGAGGGCGCCGACCGTCGGCGACCGGCCGCTCCTCACGGAGGCCGTTTCCGGAGCAAATTCTTCGGTCAAGCTCGTGTCATACATCCAGGGCGGAACGCCAAGCCTCAAGGGCGGAGTGGCTTGGATCAACAGCGGCCCGATCAATCTTCACGAACTGCACGGCAAGATCGTGCTTCTGGATTTCTGGACGTTCTGCTGCATCAATTGCCATCACATCCTGCCCGATCTGGCAAAGCTCGAAGAGAAGTACAAGAATGAACTCGTCGTCATCGGCGTCCACACGGCCAAGTTCGACGCCGAGAAAGATACGGAGAACATCCGCCGCAAGGTCCGTGAATATCGGATCAAGCACCCCGTCGTGAACGACGCGAACCAGGTGATCTGGAGACACTTCGGCGTCCAGAGCTGGCCGACACTCGTCCTCATCGATGCCAACGGCAGATACCTGGGCAGCGTCGCCGGCGAGGGGCATTATGACGAGCTTGACGAGGTCATCGGGAAACTCGTCCAGCAGCACAAGGCCAAGGGCGACCTGAATCTCACGCCTCTCAAATTCAGCGCCGAGATGGAGCGACCTTCGAACGGTCCGCTCCTCTTCCCTGGCAAGGTCCTGGCCGATACGAAGAGCAAACGCCTGTTCGTCTCGGACACTGGCCATAACCGGATCATCCAGACCGACCTGGAAGGTGCCAATCCGGTCGTCATCGGCGACGGCGAGGAAGGCTTCGAGGACGGCACGTATGGGAAAGCCCGGTTCAACAGGCCTCAGGGCATGTGCCTCGACGGCGATGTTCTCTATGTCGCGGATACCGAGAATCACGCCATACGAGCCCTGGACCTCAAGGAGCATAGCGTCGCGACGATCGCCGGGATCGGGAGCCAGTCCCCCCGCATTCAGGCCATTCCGTTCAGCGGCCCGGCGAAGGCGACGGCCCTGAGCAGTCCCTGGGACATCGCCAAGCTTCCGAACGAGCGGGCCCTTTACATCGCCATGGCGGGTCCCCACCAAATCTGGAAACTCGACCTCGATTCGTACACGATCGGCGTATTCGCCGGCTCGGGATACGAGAACATCCTGGATGGTCCGCCCGACACGGCCCGGTTCGCGCAGCCGAGCGGACTGGCGACCGACGGCGAGAACCTCTTCGTCGCCGACTCGGAAGTGTCCGGCATCCGGGAGATCACCGGGATCGCCAACAAGGAACCGATCGTGCGGACAGTGGTCGGCATGGGCCTCTTCGAATTCGGCGATCGCGACGGTCGCGGGCCGGCCGTCCGCCTCCAGCATTGCCTCGGCGTGGCCTATGGCGACGGCCACCTCTATATCGCGGACAGCTACAACAACAAGATCAAGGTGTGCACTCCCAGGACGCAAACGGTGAGGAGCCTCGTCGGCTCGCACAAGCCGGGCGAGAGCGACGATCCGCCCCACTTCTACGAGCCGGGGGGGTTGAGCGTCGCCGGCTCGAGCCTGTACGTCGCCGACACCAACAATCACAAGATCCGGGTGGTCGACCTGAAGACTCATGCGGTCAAGACGCTCGCCCTGGCCGGATTATCGCCGCCTCGGCCGGTTCGACGGGCTCCGAGTTTCGCCCGGGCCAAGGTGATGAACGTACAGGCGTTCGAGGCACCGGCGGGGGACTCGATCAAGATTGCGGTCTCCGTGCCGCTGCCGAAGGGTTATAAGTTCAACGAAGAGACGCCCATGGATTACCTCATCGAGACTCCGGACAAAACCGGTATCCTCTCCCCGGACTTGCCTCCAGAGGGCCAGAGGATCAAGCCGCAAGCCAGTCATTTCGAGGTCAAGGTACCCATGGCGAAGGCGGCTGCCGTCGGGGATACCATGGATCTTCGGCTTTCGCTCCAGACGTTCGTATGCAGCGAGGCCTCGAGTTTGTGCCAGATCCGCAGTTTCGTCTGGAACGTCCCGATCAGCTTTGTGGCACAACCAGCCAGCGATAGCATCCCCTTGAGCACCGAGTCCAAGTGATGATCCTGGCGGGCGCGGGTACCACGAGGCCGATCAATCGGCAGCGTTACCCGCGTCCGCGTCACTGATGAGCCGTAGTCCGATCGGCAGGGTATCGCCCAGGGCCTGGACCTCCTGGGCGGATTGCAGCTCGTGATACTCGCGCACCGGCCGCAGGACGTTCTCGTCGGCACCCAGCTCACTGAGGCGAGCTAGGACCCGGGTACGCAACGTATCGTCGATGTCACGGGCGCGGTCGTTGGCGACGCGAGCGAGTTGTGCCAGTGCGAAGATCGCCTCGAAGGTCTCGCGGCCGGCCGGGAACTGCCGGCCGAGCAGGGCGTTGATCCATCGCTCAGCGGTGTCACGATGGACGGCCGTGTTCGCGAGCCCGTAGAGGGGCACGCGTGCGCCCAGACGGCCGAGGCACCAGAGGGCGGTCGTCCAGCCGGGTGGTGGCGTCCGCTCTTTGAGCAAGGCATCGCCCAGCGCGGCCTTGTGCTCGGGGGCCAGGCGTTCCAGGCTGGCGGCGCATCGCCACATCTCGGCCAGCTCGTGGGCCTCGGGCTTGGGACGACCGCTCTTCTTCGCCGGAGTCGAGCCCTTGACGGGGAGGACAAACGGCATAAGCCGTCGGAAGATCTCCTCGTGATGGGGCCGGGAGAGGCCCGAGGCGACTCGCCTCCAGAGGATCCACCACTCGGCCCAGCACTGGACTTCCTTGGTGTGGCGAACGCCCTGATGGAACAGGGGCCAGAGCGCCTTGATCCGGATTTCATCGAGCGGGAATCCCCGGCCCGGCCGGAGGATGAACCCTGCGAGGTTGAAGAATCGAGACTCGTGCTGCGGCGTCTTGAGCCGCTGATCGGCCATGTCGCGGAGCGGCTCCCAGAGGGCGCGTAGCGCCGAGGGAGGCCACTGGTCGCGCGGCGCGTCGAGCAATTCTTCGAGTCGCTTGACCAGTCGTGACGGGCCGTCCGGGTCGCCGGACGACGTGGCTCCACCCTCGAACGCGATTCGGATCGCCGAAATGGCCGCGTCAATCTCGGATTGCTCGATGATCACCTGGTCGGATTCCGTACCCGTAACCGTACCCCGGGGAGCAAGCTGTCCGGCCGGTCCACGGAGCTGAATTTGGAGCCGCCATCGTCGGTCGTCGGTTCGGGACTGGCACCAGAGCTCGATCGTGCCGACCTCGGTGACGCGCGCCGCCAGGCTGACGGGGGCGCGCTCGGCCTTGGCTTTCCGGCCCACCCGCATGAGGCTCTGGAGCGGCGGGAGCTCTCGAATCGAATCCGGGTCGGCGCGGACCAGCTCACCCGGCCGGTCGTCCGGTCGAACCGAGCTGCTGGCGAGCGGGAACAGCACCGGCTGGCCCATCAGGAGGTCGAAGTCATGCCCCTTGATCGAGATTTCTTCCCCTTCTTGAGCATCTCGGGGGACGACGCAGAGCCACGGCTTGTCCACCGTCTGCGACTCGAACCCGACATAGAACGATCTGGCCGTACCGCCGCCGATTCGGATTCCTCCCCCTCGTCGGACCACGCCATAATACGCGGCGCCCCGGGCCACGGCCAGGTCGAGCGAGGGATTCGTCAGCACGCGCGGAGACGCGTTCAGCCCGGGGTCATCCTCGAACCAGGAGGTGACCACGTCGACGATCCGGCTCCGGACGACCTCGGGTGTGAGCGCACCGCCGTTGAAGAGGATCGCATCCGGACGGGCGGGACGGTCTTCCGGGCGGTACCCTTCGGGTTCGATCGCCTCGGCTCGATGCTGGCGGAGGAAGTAACTGAGATGCTTCAGGACGGCCGGATCGGCGACGAACGGCAATCCGAACTCCTGCAACCCGAGCTTGGAGCTGCGCTGAGGAGACTCGCCGCGCGAGACGCGCGGGAAGAAGCCGTCGAGGGCAATGGACTCCACCTCGCTGCGCGTCAGCTCGGACTGGATGCTACCACCAATGATCCGAGAGCCCCGGCCGGCGATGGTGACCGGCCAGCGTTCCTGGGGTTGATCGGCCAGGAGCTTCTCCTTCGCCGTGCGACAGGCGAAACGGAGGGCGCTCCACTGCTCGGCGTCGAGCTTGGCCCCGCCGAGCTTCTTCTCGACGTGATGGGCCAGGGCCAGGTCGATGTTATCGCCGCCGAGCATCAGGTGATCGCCGACGGCGACGCGGCGGAATCCCGGCCCGGTCGGAGTCTCGACGACCGTGATGAGGCTAAAGTCGCTCGTACCGCCGCCGATGTCGCAGACCAGGATCAGTTCCCCGGCCCGGACCTCGCGCTGCCAGCGATCCTTGTGGGCGACGATCCAGCAATAGAAGGCGGCCTGGGGCTCTTCCAGCAGTGTGATCGACCCGAGCTGGGCGAGCTTGGCGGCCTCGAGGGTCAACTCGCGAGCGGCCTCGTCGAAAGACGCGGGGACGGTGAGCACGACCTCCTGGAGTTCCAGCCGGTGCTGTTCATTGTCCTTGGCGAACGCGTCGTTCCAGGCGTCGCGAATGTGCCGCAGGTACTCGGCGGAGGCCTCGACCGGTGAGACTTTCTTGATCTCCGGCGGGCTGCCCCACGGGAGGATATCCGCCTGTCGATCGATGCCGGGATGGCAGAGCCAGCTCTTGGCGCTGCTGACCAGCCGGCTCGGCACCTTCGCCCCCTGGAATCGCGCGAACTCGCCCACGATACGGTCCGAGCCTTCATTCCAGGGCAATCGGGCCGCGCCGGGGGGCAATTCGTGTTCGCCGGGAAGATAGAGGAACGAGGGGAGCATCGCCCGGGGAGCAGTCTCGCCCGGCGCGACCAACTGGGGCACGGGGAAATCACGGATATCGGCCGTCGGCCGCTCGTGACCCCGCGTGTCGACGTACGCGACCGCGCAGTTGGTCGTACCCAGATCGATGCCGACGAGATATCGTGACCGAACCATCACCGCCGCCTTGAATTCGGGGTCTCATCCGACGACGAAATTCACCAGCTTACCCGGCACGACGACAACCTTGCGGACAGTCTTGCCTTCTAATAGGACCGCAATCTTCTCATCATCGCGGGCGGCCGACTCCATCTGTCCTTTGTCCGCCTCGGCCGGCACCACGACGCGTCCGCGGAGCTTGCCGTTGACCTGGACCGGGATCTCGATCTCCTGGTCATTGAGCAGGGCCGGATCGTAGCTCGGCCAGAGCTCGTAGGCCAGCGTCTGACCGTGACCCAGGATCTCCCAGAGCTCCTCGGCCAGATGCGGAGCCATCGGCGCCAGTAACAGGGTGAATGTCTCCATGGCCGCCTTGGGTCGGGTCTCCTGAGCCGTGAAATAGTTGGTGAACTCCATCAATCGGCTGATGGCCGTGTTGAATCGATGGGCCTCGATGTCGTCGGTCACGGCCGCGACGGTCCGCGCCACGACCCTCGATGCCTCCGGGGTCAGGGGGACGTCCTGAACCTTGGGATCGATCTGGATCGTATCGGCCTCCGGATCCACGACCATCCGCCAGGCGCGGGCGAGGAATCGATAGACCCCCTCCACGCCCTTCATGCTCCAGGGCTTGACCGCTTCCAGCGGACCCATGAACATCTCGTAGAGCCTCAGGCTATCCGCCCCGTATTCCTCGACGATCTTGTCGGGGCTGATGACATTGTCTCGACTCTTCGACATCTTGTGAGCGCGGGCGTCGATGCGGATCTCTGGGTCATCGGTCAGCACGAAACCTTCGCCCTTCTTGATGACACGATCCTCCGACAGCCGGATCGGCGTTGCCGGTCGTCGATCACCTGAGCCTTTGATGATGAAGCCCTCTTGCTCGCCGGGCTCGACCAGCGCGCTGGAGATCCATTGTCCGGACGGATCCTGGAAGCCCGTGTATTCCACTTCGCCCAGGATCATGCCCTGATTGACCAGTTTCTGGAACGGCTCGGCCGTGCTGACCAGCCCGCGATCGTAGAGCACCTTGTGCCAGAACCGACTGTAGAGCAAGTGGAGGACGGCGTGCTCGGCCCCGCCGACGTACAGATCCACGGGCATCCAGTAGCGTTCCTTCTCGAGGTCCCACGAGACCTCGCCGTTCTTCGGGTCGATGTAACGCAGGAAGTACCAGCACGAGCCGGCCCACTGGGGCATCGTGTTGGTCTCGCGCCGGGCTTTGTCCGAGTATCGCACCCACTCCGTCGCCTTGCTCAGCGGCGGCTCGGGCTTGCCCGTTGGCTTGAAGTCATCGAGTTCCGGGAGACGGACGGGCAACTCCGAGACGGGGATCGGATGCACCCGATCCTGCTCGTCCAGGACGACCGGGAACGGTTCGCCCCAGTATCGTTGACGCGAGAACAGCCAGTCGCGGAGCTTGTAGTTGATCGTTTTCTTGCCGAGTCCTCGTTCCGCGAGCCAGGTCGTGATGGCCCGCTTGGCGTCGTCGGTGGGCAGGCCGTCGAGTGTGATGGTGTCGTTGCGCGAGTTGACGGCGATTGCGTAATCGGCCTCCGCCTCGGTCAACGGTTGGTCGGCCTTCTCCGGGCTCGACGCGACGACCCGGACGATGGGGAGGTTGAACGCCTTGGCGAATTCGAAGTCGCGCTGATCGTGTCCCGGTACGGCCATGATCGCCCCTGTGCCGTACCCCATGAGGACATAGTCGGCGATCCATATGGGTATCTGCCGGCCGTTGACGGGGTTGATGGCGTAAGCACCGGTGAAGACTCCGGTCTTCGTCTTGGCCAGGTCGGTCCGGTCGAGGTCGCTCTTACGGCTCGCGGTCACACGATAGGCTTCGACATTCTGACGATGACTCTCCGTAGTGATCCTTTCGACCAATGGGTGCTCGGGGGCCAGCACCATGTAGGTTGCACCGAAGAGCGTGTCGGGCCGAGTCGTGAAGACACGGATCTTTTCCTGGAACCTTGGATCGGGACTGGTAACGGGAAAATCGACTTCGGCCCCCTCGCTGCGACCGACCCAGTTGCGCTGCATCTCTTTGATGGGACGGGGCCAGTCCAGGTCTTCTAGGTCGTCGATCAGGCGCTCGGCGTAGGCGGTGATGCGCAGCATCCATTGCGTCAGGGGCATGCGGACGACCGGGTGGCCTCCCCGCTCGCTCTTGCCATCGATGACTTCCTCGTTGGCGAGCACCGTCCCCAACTCGGGGCACCAGTTGACGGGCACCTCGCCGCGATAAGCCAGCCGTCGGGCATCGCGAAAGGCATCCGGAGCGACGGTCCCTTCCGGGATCGGCAGCTCGGCGATCGGGCGACCCTTGCCTTGCCGATCGCGTCCCTTGGCGTCCGACCAGCGATAATCCGGGTCATACCAGGTGTCGTAGAGCTGCAAGAAAATCCATTGAGTCCACTTGTAATAGTCGGGGTCGGTCGTGTCGACTTCGCGGTCCCAATCGTACGAGAATCCGAGTGCCTTGATCTGTCGCCGGAAGTTATTGATGTTGTCCTGCGTCGTCTTCCGGGGGTGGACGTTGTTCTTGACCGCATATTGTTCCGCGGGCAGACCGAAGGCGTCCCAGCCCATGGGATGGAGGACGTTGTATCCCCGCATTCGCTTGTAACGGCAGACGATGTCGGTCGCCGTGTAGCCCTCGGGATGGCCGACATGCAGCCCGGCCCCGCTCGGATAAGGGAACATATCGAGGACGTAAAGCTTGGGCCTCGAACGATCCAGGTCGATGGCGCGGAAGGTCTTATCCCGTTCCCAAACGGCTTGCCACTTGGGCTCGATACGCTGGGGATGATACGCAGGCATGTCTCACGCTCTCCGGCCGATGCTCGCGATCTGTCGGGCGGTGACTCGGTCGCTATTCGCTCATCAGACAAAAAAAGCCCACCGCGAGTTCGGGGGCCACGCTTCGCGGAATGTCTCGCCCAGCATAACGTTTCAAGACGAGCGCTGCCAGTCGCACTCTGCATGCGGGCTACACCTTGATGCTTGTCGGGATCGTGTTAATCGGGAGGATTCTGAGCGTTCGGTCGTAGTCCTCGATCGAGCTTCGAGAACTGACAAGATGCGGGGGTTATTCCGATCCAAGTCGTTCTTGCAATGGATTAGGACATTCTTACAGAGACCACCGCGGTTTTTTCCGCAGTTGACTTGAGGAAAAATGAAAAAAAACGGCCGACGCCCGCCCATCGGCCAAACGGCGTGTAGACTTGAGTCGAATGTCAGGCTGAGAAGAAACTCACCTGGAATACAACGATGACTCGTTTGGCATCCGGCTTGCGATTGGACTGGCGTCGAGACCCAACCCGGACCGTTGGGCGAGTCTTCAACCTGGCAAGGAGATCCCTGATGACACTTCAACACCTGAACGCGTTTTTCCCCGGATTGCGTCGTTCGAGCTCGATGGCGATGCTGCTGGTCGCGGCCGCGGGGCTGGCCGGTTGCAGCCACAACCGTTCGTCCTATCGCCCGGTCTACACGAGTCCCACCTCGGCCTCGGCGCCTTGTGCGACGTGCGGAGGCGGTTCCCGCGGAACCGTCACGACCGATGAACCCGTCGGAGTCCCGTCAACCACCGTCCCGCCGCTGAGCGGACCGTCCGCCAGTTCCGATATCCCCACGCCGAGCTCCTCCATCCAGGGGAGCTCGGGAAAACTCAGTTCCTCCCCTACCGAGCCGCCTCCTTCCGCGAAGATCGGACAGGAGCCGGAATATGACGAGATCCCGACTTTGCCGGTCAAGCCCAATAGCTCCAAGTCCCCAGCCGGGACGTCGAAGTCCGGACAGGCGCCGACGCTCCAGGGCCCGAACGCGGCCAATTCGCCGACGACCGGCGCTCTGGATTCCCGGCGCATCACGGCGACTGGGTCGCAGCTCGATCGCCGCACCTTGCTGGGCGATCGACTCCAGCCTTACGTCGCCGGGTCGAGCGCCCGAGAACTCTTCTATCCCAATAAGGCCGATCGTCCCTGGCGTTACATCGTCCTCCATCATAGTGCGTCGGCCAGCGGCAATTACGACCAGTTCGACCGCGAACATCGCAAGATCCTGGGATACGACGGCTGCGGCTATCATTTCGTGATCGGCAACGGGGCGGGAAGTGCCGACGGCCAAATCGAAGTCGCCCAGCGCTGGGATAATCAGAAGCAAGGGGTTCATTGCCGTAACGCCCGCAGTCAAGACATGGACGAATACGGGATCGGCATCTGCCTGGTCGGCGACCTAGACCAGCAACCCCCAACGCCGAGGCAAGTCGCCGCCGCGCAGGCTCTGGTCGGCTATCTCAGCCGGCGCTATCGCATCGAGCCGAGCCACATCTCGACGCATTCGCATTTCGCATCCACCCAGACCGTATGCCCCGGTAAGTTCTTCCCGGCCCAGTTGCTCAGTTCACCGACGAAGGAAGCCGCCCAGGATGCCGACCTCCGTGCGACGTGGAATGCCGACCGGCTCCTCAGCATGACCCGCTGAGACCGTCATTTCCCGGACCATACGCCGAATTCACATCCGCACGTCGAGAGCGATGACGCTCCGCAGGGAAAGCCTCATCCCGACCTCGCCTGTTCGAGACGCCGGACAGCCTCGTGCAACAGGGCGATGACGGTGAGCGAATCGGTGATCTCACCGCGACGGAGCATGGTCCAGGCTTCCTCCCATTCGAAACACCGCACCTCGATTCGCTCGCAACCTTCGGGCTCGTCGGGACCCTGGGTCAATTCGGTCGCGCGGAAGACATAGCCGAGCTCGTCGCTGACCGCATTGGATAAGTGGCTCGTGGCCACGAGTTCGATCTGCCCGGCGGTCAAACCGGTCTCCTCGCGTAATTCCCGGAGCGCCGTGGCTTCGGGGGTCTCGGTATCGGGACTTCCTCCTTCGGGAATCTCCCACGAATAGGCTTCGAGGGGATACCGATGCTGACCGACCATCCAGATCCGGCCATCGTGGTCGACGGGGATCACCCCGACGGCGCGGTTCTTGAAATGGACCACGCCGTAGATCCCCGGCAGGCCATCCGGCCGGATGACCTGGTCCTCACGGACATGAATCCAGGGGTTTTCATAGAGGGATCGGGTGGAAACGGTCCTCCAGGGATTGGAACGATCGGGATCGGTGAGGGCCGCGTCGGGATCGGGTGGTCTCATGGCGGGGATCAGTCCTTCATGGCCGCCTGGAGAGTGACGCCCATGTCGGCCGGGCTCTTGGCGACCCGGATGCCGGCGGCTTCGAGGGCGGCGATCTTGTCGGAGGCCTTGCCTGACCCTCCCGAGATGATGGCGCCGGCATGTCCCATCCGCTTGCCCGGGGGTGCCGTCTGGCCGGCAATGAACGCCGCGAGCGGCTTGGTGAACTTGCCGGACGCTTTCAGCGACGCGGCTTGTTCCTCGGCATTGCCGCCGATCTCGCCCATCATCAGAACGCCGTCGGTATCGGGGTCGGCCTGGAACAGCTCCAGCGCGTCGACGAAGCTCGTGCCGTTGACCGGGTCGCCGCCGATGCCGATGCAGGTGCTCTGCCCGATGCCGAGGTTCGTGAGCTGCCACACGGCCTCGTAAGTGAGGGTCCCCGACCGGCTGACGACGCCGATGCGGCCCGGCTTGTGGATATAGCCTGGCATGATGCCGATCTTGCACTGGCCGGGGGTGATGATGCCGGGGCAATTCGGTCCGATCAGCCGAACCGAGGGACGATGGGCCTTGAGGTAGGCGACGGCTCGGGCCATGTCAATCACCGGGATACCCTCGGTGATCGCCACGATCACCGCGATGCCCGCATCGGCCGCTTCCATGACGGCGTCGGCCGCGAACGGCGGCGGGACGAAGATCATAGTGGCATTGGCGCCGGTCGCCGCGACGGCTTCGGCGCAAGTATCGAAGATCGGGACGTCCAGCGTGGTCGTGCCGCCCCGGCCGGGCGTGATCCCGCCGACCAGGTTCGTGCCGTACGCCTTGCACTGCTCCGAGTGGAAGGCCCCGGCCTTGCCGGTAATCCCCTGACAGATCAGACGCGTGTTCTTGTCAACCAGTATGCTCATGGATGTTCCCAACTGGAATCGGCCGCGAAGGATGTCCGCGGCCGCGATGAAAGACCAGGCGATTCTCAATACAGCTCGATGATGTGCTCGCCGCCGTGCGCCGGGTTGCCGATAACACGCCGGTTTCTCGGATCGACCACGAAATCCATGGCCTCCAGGGGGATCTGTCCGATCAGGACCGGGCATTCTTCGGGGAGTTCAGTGACGTCGATGGGGCAATCCCTTCCCTGCACGGTTAGCCGAGCGGTGCCATAAACCTGAACGGAGACTGTCCCCGCGCTCGTGAGCGCGGGTCTGGCCCGTATCGGATCGAGTCCCAGTTTCTCGATCATCCTTCTCGGCATCGAGAGACCGGTTGCTCCGGTGTCGACGAGCGCATCGCCGACTTCGAGGCTACGAACTTGATCGGCAGGAATCAGACCCTTCGACGCCATGAAGAGGTCGCCCAGGTTCTCGATCTTCGCCTCGACGGTCACTCGGCCCATCGTCTCGGTTCGCATGCTGCCCTCGGGTGAATAGCCATCGATACCGTGGTCAAGCCGCCCCCTTGGCCGCGGCGACGACCTTCTGCGCCGCATCGGTGAGGCCGTCGGCCGTGATGATCTTGCGGCCGCTCTCCTTGATGAGCGCCCGTCCCTTCTCGACGTTGGTCCCCTCGAGGCGGACGACCAGGGGGACGCGGAAATCGATCTCGTCGTAGGCGGCCAGCAGTGCGGTGGCGATCGTGTCGCACTTCATGATGCCGCCGAAGATGTTGACTAGGACGGCCTTGACCCGAGACTCGCTCAGCAAAATGCGGAACCCTTCGAGCACCTGGTCCTTGTTCGCGCCGCCGCCGACGTCGAGGAAATTGGCCGGCTCGCCGCCGTGGTACTTGATCAGGTCCATCGTGCTCATCGCCAGGCCGGCGCCGTTGACCAGGCAGGCGATGTCGCCGTAGAGGCTGACGTAACTCAAACCGCTGCGCGAGGCTCGCACCTCCGCCGGATCCTCCTCGGCCTCGTCCAGCATCGCGACGATCTCGGGATGTCGGAACGCCGCGTTGTCGTCGAAGTTCAACTTCGCGTCGAGGGCGAGCACATCACCGCTTGCCGTGACGATCAGCGGGTTGATCTCGGCCAGCGAGGCGTCCTTCTCGATGAAGAACTTCACGAAGTTCTTGAAGAACGTCGCGCCCTTCTTGGCGGATTCGCCCTTCAATCCCAGGGCCTTGGAGAGCTTCCGAGCCTGGAAATCGGCGAGGCCGACCCCCACGTCGATGGGCTCGCGATGGATCTTCTCGGGTGTCTCGTGGGCGACCGTCTCGATCTCCACGCCGCCCTCGGTGGTCGCCATCACAACGGGACACTGGAGACCACGGTCCACGGCCATTCCCAGGTACAGCTCACGGACGATATCGTGCCCGACCGTCACGAGGACCTTGGAAATGAGCTGGCCCTGAGCACCGGTCTGGTAGGTGACCAGCGTCTTGCCGAGCAGGCTGGCGGCGGCGCGTTCGGCGTCCTTGGCGGACTTGACGAGTTGCACGCCCTTGGCCATCGAGTCGGGACGCGGCTTCCGCCCGCTGGCGATCTCGAGGGCCAGATTGCGGTCGTCATCGGGACCGATCGCGACCCCTTTGCCCCGGCCCCCGGCATGGACCTGGGCCTTGACCACGATCAGGCCGCCGCCCAGGGTGTCGTATGCCTTGGCCGCATCGGCGGCATTGGTCACGACGATCCCGTCGGGGACCGCGACGCCCGCGCTCTTAAGTAGCTCTTTCGCCTGGTATTCGTGAACCTTCATAGTGGCAGGACCCTACATCTCGATGAGGTTCGTTCGCCATGCCGATGGCGGCGCTGGCATCCGGAAAGAATTCGGTTTTACCACGGACGATCGTGGCTTGCCATAAGTCGAGGGATTTGGAGAGCCCCACTCGGGCCACCGAGCTTAGACTTCGCGATCGACCTGACGCTGGATCTCGGCGATTTCGGCATCGGTGAGGAGGACCTTGTTGGGAGCAATTGCTTCGCGGACCTCGGCGGTCTCCAGGTCGCGGAAGGTCTCCAGCCAGAATGCGGCTTCATCGATGGATGGCTGGGCGCCCCGGTCCGGCGAACGGAGCCGGTCGGGTACGACTTTCTTCGGTTTCTTCGAGAGGGTTGCCTGGGCACGGAGGTCGTCAAACCAATCCCAGAACTGTTCGGCCGTGAGGGGCTTTGCCCGACGTCGCGAGGCCGCTTGACGAATGCGGTGGTCCGATGAGATGACCGTCAGGTTTCGGGGATTGGAGTCGTGTGCGATGATCTGCTCGATCCGCGTATCGGCGTCCTCGTCGTCCAGGGCGAAGACGAGGTGGATGCCGCGGTAGGTCGTCACCAGCGGGAAGTCGCCGGGAGGAACCGAGGCATCGAACACGACGGTCGTCTGTCCGGCTCGTTCGCTGCCCAGGGCGTGGGCCAGGTCGTCGAGGAACCGGCGTCGGGCACGCCGAAAGGCCTCGCGACCGACCTTCGGTCCGAGCCGTCCACCCGCGTGCATGATGTTATAGCCGTCGATCACCCAGCGCATCGTCGACCATCCTGTCCGGATTCCGACTTCAGGGCTCCCTTCAGTAACTGTAGATAAAGACTCGGTTTATTCAAGTTCGGCGAATGCGGATCGGCCGGCATCCCGCGTTCAGACCGGCACGGGCGCGCCGGACTGATGGACGATCCGGCCGAGTGTGAAGCGGACTTCTCCGCCGACAATCACCGTATGTGCCCGCGCGCGGACATCCCAGCCCCCAAAAGGGCTGTTGTGACTCTTGGATCGGAATCTGAAGGGATCGATCGTCCAGGGCGTATCCGGGTCGATAATGGTGATATCCGCGTCGGCCCCGGCTCGGAGAGTCCCCTTGTTGGGCAGACGGAGCAAGCTCGCCGGATTGCACGTGAGCTTCGCCAGGGCTTCCGGCCAGGTCAGGTGTCCGGCCTCGATCAGGCTCAGTGCGGTGATCGGGATCAGGGTCTCGAGACCGACGATCCCGAACGGGGCCTGGTCGAACTCCCGCATCTTCTTCTCGCGAGCGTGGGGCGCGTGGTCGGTCGCGATGAACTCGATGGTGTTATCCTTCAGTCCCCCGATGACCGCTTCAATGTCGCTCCAGGTGCGGAGCGGTGGATTCATCTTGTAGTTGGAGTCGAAGGTGCGAAGGGCCTCGTCGGTCAGGGTGAAATGGTGAGGGCATGCTTCGGCCGTCACACGGACGCCCCGACGCTTCCCTTCGCGCACCAGCTCGACGGACCGCGAGGTCGAGATATGCTGGATATGCACCCGTCCGCCGGTGATCTCCGCCAGCCGGATATCGCGTGCGACCATGATGTCCTCGGCCGCGGCCGGCATGCCGGGAAGTCCCAACCGCATGGACTCGAACCCCTCATGCATCACGCCGCCGACGGTCAGCTCGGGGACCTGGCAGTGCTGCATGATGACGCGATCGAACATCTTGGAATACTGGAGCGCGCGGCGCATGAGGTCCGCGGAGGCGACCGGCGCGCCATCGTCGGTGAAGGCCACGGCACCGCCGGCAACCAGTTGGCCGAGTTCCGCCAGCTCCTCGCCCTTGCGACCCTTGCTGACCGCACCGACCGGGTACACGTTTGCCTGGCGGGCTCGCTGGCCCTGGAGGACGACGAACTCCGCGGCGGCCTGGGTGTCGATCGCGGGTAGCGTATTGGGCATGCAGGCCACGGAGGTCACCCCGCCGGCCAGGGCGGCACTCGCGCCGGTGGCGATGGTCTCATCCTCTTCGTTTCCCGGCTCCCGGAGGTGCACATGGATATCGATCAAGCCGGGACAAACGATCAAGCCGCGGGCATCGATCACGATCTCGGACTCCTCCGAGCCCCCGCCCATCGGCAGGATCCGGCCACGGCTGATCCAGAGGTCTCCGAGCTCGTCGAGTCCCTGACTCGGATCGATGATCCGCCCGCCGGTGATCTGAATCGTCGGCAACTTGAGTCTCCCCGGGCGCGAACGCCCGATAGGGCCTGGGTTTCCACTGGGTCGAACGATGATGGGTCCGGACGCGATGCCTGGCTCGTCCCGCCTAGTTTTGGCTTCGTTCGCGGGATTCACAAGACCGTCCTGAGCCGATGTTCTGATGACAGGGGAACGGTGGCTGCTTGCTCGCTCGTCGTCGCTTCCTAAATTGCTTTCCTCCGGACTGGGTCCGTCAATCCGCCGAGTCGTTGCACTGGTTTGCACTCCTTGGCAACGTTTCCGCGGGTCTTCATCTCCCATTTCCCGGTCTGGAAACGAGTTGCCGCCGACATCGGGAATGGGTCGAACCGATGGGATTGCATGCGGTCGTTGCATAGGTGCTGAGGGCCGTAACAGGTGAGAATTCCGATCGGACCGAAAGGCTGCCTGTGTCGCGATTCGTCCATCGTCCCGATGCGTGTGGGACGTAGTGCCGGACCAAACGCCCCCCATACTATATAGAATGCCGCCGGTTTGAGATTTCATGAACGCATCCACCGTGAAAGGCGGCAAAATCCGTCTCTAAACCCCTGTTGGAAAACGAGATAAAAAATCGCAAGAAAAAAAGAATTTGCGCGCAGCCGAGCCACGCTTGCGCTCGAATCGAGCAAGGGAGAAGGCCGTATCGGCGGAAGCGGCCAGTCAGCGGGTTTCGGTCGGATTTCCCACGCGGTCCTGTACGAGGAGAGGGACCGAGATTCCGGTTCGCGGGATTCAGTAGGCCCACGCTTCGTGGCGGACCGGTAAGCGATTGAGTTGCTCCCGGCGGAATCGCCATTGCGGCAACAACCGATCCATGATCGCGATGAAGCGGGCGTTGTGTGTCGGCTCCAGGAGATGAGTCATCTCGTGGACCACGAGGTATTCGAGGCACTCCCGCGGCTTCTTGGCGAGGTCTGTGTTGAGACGGATGCTGCCGGTTTCGGGGCTGCAACTTCCCCACCGGGTTTTCATGCGCTGGACATGGAACCGCTCGACCTTCACCCCCATCACCGGTTCCCATCGGGCGATCAACGGCGGCACAGCCTGCTTGACCTGGTCACGATACCATTCCTCCATGACCGCTTGCTTCTTCGGTTCGGGAGTTCGGGGACGAAGCCGCAGGACCATGCGGGTGTGTTTCAATTCGATCGACGGCGGTCCGTCGCATTCGATCACCTGGAGCAAGTAGCGTTTTCCCCAGACGTAATGGCTTTCGCGATCCAGGTACTCGCGTGGCGTCTCGCGCTCCTGCGATCGGAGCTTCCTCTGCTGCTGCTTGATCCAACCCAGCTTGGAGAGGGCGTAGACGCGGATGGTGTCGAGGTTCATGCGTAACGGGGCCGAGATCCTCACGCGACCGTTCGGCGGATACACGCTGAGATGCACGTTCTTGATGTCTTTCAGCACCACCTCTACTGCGATGTCGCCCAGTTCGAACCGCGTGACCATCAATCAATATTCCTTCTGGGCCTTGATGATGAGGAAAATCCGCTCGACCTCGGTGACGTCCTGTAACACACCATACAGCGCCGCCTTGATCACCTGCTCGCGGGCCTGGATGCCGCGCCAGGCGTCGGGGCGCGTCCTCTTCACGGTTTCGTCGATCCGGACCGCCAGGTCTTCATTCTGGTTCAGATTGCTGTAGAGGGCCCGTCGGCCGGGCGTGTTGAGCGAGTCCGGGGTCTCTTCCGCTTGGCCGGCGTCGACCCGCTTGGCCAGTTCGGCGATGCGCTTCAAGTATTCCTCATACTCGATCGCCTTCGCCTTGCGGGCCGCGATGATCTCGTCCAGCAGCGCCGACATCTTGGCGTAGAAGGCCGGATCGTTCAGTTGCTCGTTGATGATCTTGCTGCGGACGTTGTTCTCGATCGTCTCGGCCACGGCGTCCCGATTGGCCTTGAGGCCCTCCGGCATGTTATTGATCGCATTCGCGATGCCGGTCTTGACGATCAAGTCCAGCAAGGACAGCTTGTCGAAGGGGGAGATGATCCTCGGCTGATCGGCCTCGATGTAGGTGTCGATCAGGTGCCGCATATCGGCCTCGTACGGCTTGAGGTCGAGGGTCTCGCCGCTGGCCTTGCGGATGATCTCGCGGAGGTCCAGGTACCGGGCGAGTTGCTGCTTGATGCGGGCGATCTCGCCAGGGTGTATCCGGCGGCTTCCAGCTCGTCGGCGATGTTGGCGTAGGAACGGATCAGGCCCACGGTCGCCTTGTAGAGCGCGGCGCGTTGCGGTTGGCGTTCTTCCAGGTCGGTCGGGATTTCCGTGTTGCCGCAGAAGTAATGGATGTGCTCCAGCTCCCCGCCCGGCGGCTCGACCGACTCGCACAGCAGCGCGAGGACTTCGAGGGCCTCGTCGAGTCGCTCCTTGCCTTTCTTCAAGCGGTCCTGGAGCAGGACTTCCGGGTCCGCACCGCCCGTGGTGTGGTCCAGCTCGGAGGTATAGACCGCGATGGCGTTTTCCACCTTCTTGAAGAGGTCCTTGTCATCGACGATGTAGCCGAACTCCTTGTCCTCGCCGTCGAGGCGGTTGGTCCGGCAGATGGCCTGGAACAGGCCATGGTCCTGCATCGACTTGTCGATGTAGAGATAGGTGCAGGGCGGCGCGTCGAAGCCGGTGAGCAGCTTGTCCACCACGACGAGCAGCTTCATGTTCGCCGGCTCCTTCGTGAAGAGGAGCT
>JBKQHM010000713.1:0-5358 GCA_052148775.1 Isosphaeraceae bacterium
TGGGTAGGGTCGGCTGGCTCATGGTTGCAGTGCTTTGCTTCGTCGTCGGAATTCTCAGGTATGATTCGACATCGGGCGGGATCGCTCTCGGTCTTCCCGCCCGAACTCCCCAGTTCCAGTGTAGGGATTCCCACGGGTACGTCAAGCAAGCCGGCTCGGGGCGTGTGAGAGAATCCCGCCGACCCGCTCGCCTGTCCCGTTGCGAGTCAAGGGCCTATGATGGAGAGGGCAGCAACAACCCGATTCGTGCCCATTCACCATCTGAAGTGGAACTCGACTCGAGCGAGTGGGCTCACGTGTGATTGACGCTCTTCGATAGGACGCTCAATGTGACGACCATCCTGCGGGACCTTCCCTACTTCAACGACCGGACTGCCGTCGTGGTTCGGAATCGACAAGTGCCGATCAAGCGGCAACAGATCGTGGTCTGGGTGAGCCTGGCGGAAATCGAGCAAAGCGAACTCGTGTTGTGTACGCCTCGTTTTCCCGCCATCTCTGGATACGGGCTTCTCGCACAACTTCGGCATCCGAGTGGAACACCACATTGAATGGGCCGGCCTGCAACCGGGGTATTTCCGGAGGATCGGCGACGTCCGCGTCAACAATGTCGCCGTTCCGCTCCATCACGCTGATGTCTGGTTGCACCGGAACCAACTGGGGAAGCGCGATGAGATGAGGGATGATCGGCAGTTCTGCCTGGAACTGAATCAAGGCATCGTGGTGTACCCGGTGGGGTCCCCCAATGCCCCACGCCTGCCGGTGCTGGGCCTTCGCGGGCTGAAATGGACGCGCCTCCGGCTCTCGGTTGATTCCGACCATCTCCGCGTAAGGATCCGCACGCCGCGGCGGTTCAGGTTCTTCGGCTAGAGGGACCCATCGACGGGTCAAGCAAGCCGGCCGCGATGGCCGCGAGCCGGTCAACGAAAGGGAGACGATGCCATCCCGATGCGACGGCGGACCAAACATGCACGGAGGTGCCTGGGATCGGTATGATAAGAATAGCTATCGGATTTTGCCGGGAGTCGAGCCGTTGGACTCGTCAGATTCTGCCTATCGGGTGATCCGGGGCGGGAGCTGGGGTAGCGAGCCCTACCTCGTACGGTCCGCGAACCGGAGCAAGTGCGCGCCGGAGGCCCGGGATGTCCACCTGGGCTTCCGGGTCGCCCGAGGGCAGTCCTGATGCTGAGCCTGGTCAGGTCACGCGATTGACGCATGGAACGCGGGGCGTTGTATGCGGAGCCGACGCCCCGCCGTGCTGGAGCGTCATCCCTTGGCATACTCCCAGAGGTAATAAACCGGCACCCCGGCCAGGACGCTCAGCAGCGCATAGGAGGAGACCACGGGGGTCTGGGAGAACGCGGCGAGGGTCACGAGGGCCGTCAGCGCGAGGTACACCGCCGGCGTGACCGGGTATCCGGGCGTGCGGAAGGGCCGGGGCAGGTCGGGCCGCTTCCGGCGGAGCACATAGATCGAGCTCATGGCCAGCATCGAGAAGATCGAGAGACCGATGCCCGCATATTCGATGATGCTGCGCAACGTACCGATCCACAACAGAGCCAGCGCCAGGACGATCTGGAACAGCGTGGCGATCGCGGGCGTATTGGCCCGAGGCGTCAGCCGGGCCGCGACCGAAGGGAACTGCCCGGCCTGTGCCATGGCGAAGAGGACCCTGGGACCGATCAGCAAATAAGCACTGAGGGATGAGAGGAGCATCAAGCCGATGGCGATGCTCAAGGGGTCGGACCATCGCGAGCCGAAGAGCCGCTCGGCGGCGATCTGCGCGATCGGCGCGACGGCCTCGAAGCCGCGTTCCTTGACGATCGCCCCGACGTCGTCCGCCGAGAGGGCCAGGGCATAGACCACGTTCAGCGCCAGGTAGAGCAAGAGCACCCCGCCGGTCCCCAGCAAGACCGCCCGAGGCAGCAGTTTCTGGGGCTCACGGACCTCGCCGGCCATGTACGCCGCCGCGTTCCAGCCGGTGTAGGCATAGTAGATGTAGATCAGCGAGGAGAGCAGCGTCAGGGTGAGCTTGCCGTCGAGCGGCTTCGGGTCCATGAGGTTGGCCGTGTGGGGCCAGCCTACCACGAGACCGGCCACCGCGAAGGCGACGAGCAAGGCGATCTTGATTGCGGTGATCCAGGTCTGGACCGTCGAGGTCTGCCGTCGACCCGAGACGTGGATCACCGCGAAGATCAGGATCGCGGCCGTCCCCAAGCCTCGCTGCCAGAGCATGACCCGTTCCGCCGGGATCGGGAAGGGTGCCAGAAGATACTTGGCCATCCCGAACGCCGAGGCGGCGCTCGGGGCGGCGAACCCGATCACGAACGACACCCAGCCCGACAGGAATGCCGGCAGCGGCCCGTAGGCTTCATGGAGATAGATGTAGTCGCCCCCCGTCCTCGGCATCGACGCCGAGAGCTCGGCGAGCGTCAACGCCCCGCAGACCGCCGTGATCCCCCCCAGGACCCAGAGGAGCAGCATCCACATATTGCTGCCCACGCTCGCGACCGTGAAACCCGAGGTCGTCAGCACCCCGGTCCCCACCATGCTGGCCACGACCACGAACGTCGCCATCGCCAGGCCGAACTCGGCCGGCATCTTCTCGCCGTTTGTCGCGACCGAGTCCGCGGTCGCCGGCCCCGCGCTGGATTCCGAGGTCATCGTTCCCGTGTCCTTCGATGGATGTTGTGGTCGATCTTTCGTCTCGGCGGCCGATCGGACGAGGGCTATCGCGACGGGACCGGCTTGGCGGGCGTCGTCGCGGGCTTCTCGAAGCGCAGGAAGAAGTTCTCTTTCAGGCGCGGCGGGTTGGGCGTCGAGATGGCGACGAACCCGGCCGACTCGATCTCCTTGCGGAAGACGGCCTGGCTGGCGCGCACGTGCTTCAGCACAAACGCCGAGCTCTTCCCTTCCACGCGATCGAACTCGATCACGACCAGCCGCCCGCCGGGCCTCAGCGCCTGGTGGATCGAGGCGAGGGTCTTCTCCGGTTTCTCCAGGTGGTGATAGACGTCGCTCAGGAAGACGAGGTCGACGGATTCCCTGGGCAAGTTGGTCGAATCCTGGCTCCCCAGGACGGTGAGCACCTGGTCCTGCCGACGTTTCTTGGCGTCGTCGGCGATGTGCTTGAGGAACTGGGGGGCGATGTCGACCGCGTAGACCTTCCCGGTCGATCCGACCTTCTCGGCGAACAGCCGGGTGAAGAGCCCGGTGCCCGCGCCGATGTCGGCCACGGCCATGCCCGGGACCAGGTTCAGCGCCGCGACGATCTCGTGCCGCTGGGCGTAGTTCTCGCGGTCCTCCGACTCGAAACGCTTGACGAATTGCTTGACGTCCGGCTTCTTGAATGCATCATTGATCTTGGAGTCGGTCCTGGGTTCGGCCTTCTGCTCCTGCGTCCGGGTCCATCCGCCGGTCGCGGCCAGGACGACGACGCTCGCGCCCGCAACCAGGGCAAGTCCGATGCGATGAATGCTCAAGCCTTGCATGAAATCTCCCTCCTCGAATGATCGTCAGGATGCCCGGCGCTCGGCTCGGCTCCATGCCGTGGATAGCCGGCCGGATTCCGATTATCATGGGGATCGGGCGAGAATGCTACGCCGAGCCCTGGGGCCGTCGTGATCGGGGAGGTCGATGAGATGTTCGGCTCATTCGGAGAATCGGGGCCGGGCGCGTCCGACGCGACCCGCAGGACATTCCTCCGCCAGGCCGGGGGCGGCTTCGGCGCGATCGCGGCGGCCTGGCTGCTCGAACGCGAGTCGTCGAGGGCGAGCGCCGGGGCTCCGGCGAATCCGATGGCGCCGCGGGCTCCCCACTTCACGCCGAAGGCGACGCGGGTCATCTACCTGTTCATGCACGGAGGCCCGAGCCACCTCGAGACCTTCGACCCCAAGCCCGAGCTCCAGCGCCTGGCCGGCCGGCCGCTGCCGGAGAGCTTCGGCCGCGTCGCCACGCGCCGGCAGGTCGCGGCGAACCCCCTGCTGGCCACCCGGCGGACCTTCCGCCCTTGTGGCCGGAGCGGCCTGCCCGTCTCCGACTTCCTCCCTCACATCGCCGGTTGCGCCGACGATCTGGCGGTGATCCGATCGTGCCGGGCGGACAGCGTCAACCACCCGCAGGCCGTCTACCAGATGAACACGGGTTCGGTCTTGATGGGCAAGCCCAGCCTGGGGAGCTGGGTCGGCTATGGCCTGGGGACGGAGAACCAGGACTTGCCCGCTTTCGTCGTGCTGCCCGACCCGGCCGGCGGCATCAAGGGCGGGCCGCCGGCCTACGGCGCCGGCTTCTTGCCGGCGAGCCAGCAGGGTACGGTCATGCGGTCGGGCGCGCGGCCGATCCTCGACCTGGCACCCCCCGAGGGGATGTCGGAGACGTCCCAGCGCCGGACGCTCGACCTGATCGGCAAGCTGAACGCCCGCCATCTCGCCGATCGGGGCGACGACACCGAGCTGGCCGCCCGCATCCAGGCTTACGAGCTGGCCTACCGGATGCAATCGGCCGCCCCCGAGGCGGTCGGCGTCTCGCTCGAGAGCGAGGAGACCCGGGCGCTCTACGGGCTCGACCGCGCGGAGACCGCCGAGTTCGGCACGCGATGCCTGCTGGCCCGTCGACTGGTCGAGCGCGGCGTCCGATTCGTCCAGCTTTACTCGGGGGACGTCAACGGCTGGGATGCCCACGACGACGTCGAGGCCAACCACGCGCGGATGTGCGCGAAGACCGACAAGCCGATCGCCGGGCTCTTGAAAGACCTGCGACGACGCGGGCTGCTCGAGGAGACCCTGGTGATCTGGGGCGGCGAGTTCGGCCGGATGCCGATGTCCGAGAGCGGCCGGGGCCGCGACCACAACCCGCACGGGTTCACCGTCTGGATGGCCGGCGCCGGGATCAAGGGGGGCACGGTCCACGGCGCGACCGACGCGGTCGGCCTCCGCGCCGAGGTCGACCCGGTCCATGTCCACGACCTGCACGCCACGATCCTCCACCTCCTGGGGCTCGACCACGAGAAGCTCACCTACCGCCACTCGGGCCGCGATTTTCGGCTGACGGACGTTTATGGGAACGTAGTCAAGAACATCATCGCGTGACGCGGCTCATTGATGAGCGATGAGCGCTTCGACAACAGAAATCCCGTTTGCATCCATCCTCACGGTTCTGTCTTCGACGCTGAAAGGACAATCCTCGTGGCAACCAACCTCTCCCGGGTTGAGCCTCCAATTCTGGCTCGCGTGGTGTACATCCTCCTTGGCATCGCGGCGATTTGCTGCCCTCCAACACTGACCCTCGCGCAGGAACGTCCGCGGTTCATCGACCTCTCGCTCCTGGTGTCACCCGATTACCCGTGTACCTGGCCGACGTTCC
>JBKQHM010000714.1:0-10057 GCA_052148775.1 Isosphaeraceae bacterium
ATGATCGTTTCCGTGACAGATTCGTGACGCGGGGAATCCGTTATTCAAACTGATGCGGTCGCGGCTTCCGATTCTTGAACAGCGGTCGGCGGGGCCTCACGCTTCTGGCCCAGGACCCAGCCAGGTGCGAAGTAGATATGCGGCCTCTTCGATCTGGGGACCGAAGATTCCACTCTTCTCGCCCAGGACCCAGCCAGGCGCGAGGTATTGGATACCATCGCCCTCGAGGGTCAACGAAGCGGTGTGGCCTCCACCCAGTCTCTGAAGCGATCGCTGGTAGGCATGGATGCAAAGGACACGGATGGCGGCCGGTTTCTCCACCTCGCGGACGGGCTCATCGCCCAGCTCGTCCGGATAGCGGCGATGTTTGTAACGATAGACCGCATTGAATGCATCACCAATATAGATCGGCATGTCGCCACAACGACCGAGGACTGTAAAATGCTCACCCTCAACAATCCGAGCGACGAAGAACTGGGCTTCTTTGATGTTCATGACTCAGTCTCAAAGACAAGGGATTGAAATCGGCAATTTCGGGGTGCCCCTGTAAAGATAGCGGACCTCCATCCTTGATTCTCCGAGCCCATTCCGTACGTTGATTATTGATTCAGAGTGGTTACAGCATCTATCCCTTCCCATTTCCCGTATGCGGCGGCTTCGGTTCGGCCGGACCATCGGCATCGTTCTTCGACCCGCCCGCCTCGTTGAACTCTTCGAGCGACGGCACCGGTTCGGCCTCTTCCGGCAGCAAGGCTTCGAGCGAGCCGCGCTGGAGGATGGCGTAGCCCTTACCGCCTCGGCTGGTGACCGGATACTTGGTGGCGCGGACGATCTGGGTCGCGCCCCGGTTGGTCCGCACCGTGAGGCCCTCGCGTTTCTTGTTCGCCAGGACGAAGCCGATGACCCGATCCTTGGCGTCGAGCCGGATCGCTACCACGCCCCGCGCCACACCGCCGACGATGCTGGCCTCGGTGACCGGAAAGATCAGCACGCGCGCCTGCCGGGTCGCCAGGCAGAGGTTCTCCGAGCCGTCGGTCGCCTCGACGCCGACGACCAGGTCCCCCTGGAATCCCGGGTCGAGCCGCACCACCAGCCGGCCCTTCCGGGTCGAGACGGCGGCCAGCGAGGCGATGGCGAAGCGTAACACCTTGCCTCCGGCCGTCACAGCAATGCCGTAAGGAGGAGGCGGCAGCGCGGGTCCCGCAACGTCGCCGTTCGCTTCGGCATGTCCCCCGGCGCGGCCGTTGGCTTCGGGCGGACCCGGCTCCGCATCTTCGGACAGGAGGCGCTGGACCAGCTTCGGGCCGGTCTGCGAGTGCTTCGAAGGATCGGGCAGGCAGCGCGGGTCGTGGCAGATCACGCCGACGATGTGCTCCTGGTCCTCGAAGGCGAATTGCTTCTGGATCGGCTCGCCGTGCCCCGTGGTCATCGGGATATCGTTGACCCTCAGCGTGTAGGCGATCCCGCGGTCGGTGAAGAAGGTCAAGGTCTGACGCGCCCGGGCCCGGTAGACCCAGCCGACCCGGTCGTCGTCCCGCACGCGGATGCTGGCGATGTCGGTGAACGACTTCTGCCGCTTCGTCCAGCCGTCGCGGGTGACGATCACCCACGCATCCTCGTCGACAATGTAATCTTCTTCGCGGAACTCCATGGGGGCGGCGGGGACCTCGATGCGGGTCCGCCTCGCGTCGCCGAAGGTCTGGCTGATCTGCTTCAGCTCGCCCCGGATGATCTCCCAACGCGCCGGCTCGTTATCGAGCAATTGCTGGATCTCCTTGGCCCGCTTCCGTTTCTGAGCCAGCTCCTCCAGGATATCTTTGATCTCCAGCTTACCCAGCTTGTACAGTTTGGTCTCCAGCACGGCATCGGCCTGGGCCTCGGAAAGCTGGAAGCGCTGGATCAACTTCGGGGCGGCGTCCGCCTTGCCGTCGCTGTTGCGGATGATCTTGATCGCCTCGTCGAGGTTGTTGAAGACGATCGCGAAGCCTTCGAGGATGTGGATGCGGTCGAGCAGGTTCCTCAGCTCGAACTGGAGGCGTCGCGTGACAACCTCGAGGCGGAAGTCGAGGAAATGCTGGAGGATCGTCTTCAGGTCGAGGCGTCTGGGGACGGCGACCTCGGCGCCCTCGGCCGGCAACAGGCAGGTCAGGTTGATGCTGTAATTGATCTGAAGGGGCGAGTTCTTGAACAGGTAGGCGAGGGCCGCCTCGGCATTGGCCCCCGGCTTGAGTTCGAGCAAGATCCGGATGTCGGTCGTGCTCAGGTCCTTGACGTTCGTCAACTGCGGCACGAGGCCCTTGGCGATGAGCTCGCCGATCCGCTCGACGAGCGGGTCCTTCTGGATCCCGTAGGGGATCGAGGTGATCAGCAGGGCGTTGGGCCGATCGGGGTGGGGCTCGTAGGTCCCACGGAGCTTGATGGTCCCCTGCCCCGTCGCGTAGATCTGCTTGATGTCCTCGGCCGGGTTCAGGATCACGCCGCCGGTCGGGAAGTCGGGACCGTGTATGCGCTTGAGGATCTTCTCGAGCGAGAGCTCGCGGTCGTCCAGCAGGGCGATCAGCGCGCTGCAAACCTCCTTGAGATTGTGCGGCGGGATGTTCGTCGCCATGCCGACGGCGATCCCGGTGACCCCGTTGACCAGGAGGTTCGGGTACTGCGCCGGCAGGACGATCGGTTCCTCGGTCGTGGAGGCATAGTTGGGCCGGAAGTCGACCGTCTGCTCGCGCAGCTCGCTCAGGAGCGTCTCGGCGATCCGGGTGAGGCGGCATTCGGTATATCGAAACGCGGCCGGTGGGTCGCCGTCGATCGAGCCGAAGTTGCCGTAGCCCTCGATCAGCGGATGACGCAGGCTGAACGGCTGGGCCATCCGGACCAGGGTCTCATAGATGGCCTGGTCGCCGTGCGGGTGGTACAACTCCATGGTACGGGCGACGGGTGCCGCGCACTTGATGTACCGGCTGTCGGCCGTGATGTGCAGGTCGTGCCACATCGCATACAAGATCCGACGCTGCACGGGTTTGAGGCCGTCGCGGACGTCCGGCAAGGCGCGTGAGGTGATCACGCTCAGCGCATAGTTGAGGAAGCGGGTCCGCGTCGCTTCGGCCAGCGAGACGTCCTCGACCACGGCGCCGGCTCGCCCGGCACCCCGCCCACCCGCGTCTTCTCCTCGTCCCTTGCGCTTGGCCATAGCTCGCTTCTCACCTCGCCCCGGCCCGCTCGGATTTCCACCTGCCCGCCACAGAAAAGACCGCTAAAGCCTTCGGGCCGCAATCCCAGTTTTCCGGCGTCTCTGTATTTCCGTATACTATACCACACCCCGACCGTGCGATCAATCGGGGTCCGAGAGACGGGTCCTGGACTGGCCGCGATGATGGGTGGACGTCCGCGGCAGCGCGGTTTCGGCAGGGGTTGGCGGTTGCAAATCCCTCTCGAATCCTCCAATTGGAGTTTCGCGAAGTTCCGAGGAAACTGCAACCCGACTCAATTCCAGAGTTGAGCGAACGGCAGGCGATCGGCCGGCCCTCAGGCGGGGCCATTAGGTAACACGACCGATGCATGTTCGCGTCGCAAGACACGAAAAGGTCCATCGGGACCGCGAAGGTCACCAGGTACCCAGGAGCTCATCCTCCTCTCTGGGCAAGTCGTTGCCGATTGCGCATCGGCTCGCGACTGGCATGAACCACGCCATGGTTCCTACTCCGACGACGCCGAAGCGGGCTGTTCCCTCGATCGCGAGCCTGTAGAGAATCCTCGGACCGACCGACGGCAACACGCCCCCGGCCCGGTCCGATCCCGGCCGCCGCGAAGCATCCGACGATCACTTCGTCACCTGGCGGACGTACTTGTGGCAACTCACGCAGCTCATCGTCATGCGGAGATAGGCGAGGGTGGCGCCGTCGATGTTCTTCTCCTTGGCCTTCTTATCCATCTCGTCGGCCAGGCGCTGGAACTCGCTGGTGAAGATGACGTATTCGGTCGCGTTGGGGATCGTGGGGACCTCCCACTCGGCGGCCTCGCTGAGCTTCTTCAAAGCCTTGGCATTCTTGGAGATACTCTCGTAATTCTCCATGGTGAGCCCTTCGAGGACGGCCTTGGAGTATTCGAGCTTCAACCGCATAAGTCCCGCCCGCGTGTGGGGGCGTTGCTCCTGTGCCCGGGCGGCCAGGAATGTCGCCGCCAGCGCGAACACGGCGAGACCCAGTACGATACGCTTCCGGTTCGAGAGGTTCATCAACGTTATCCCTCCGCATGGCCGGGGGTTGTCGTCGTTGGCCATCGACTGCCGAGAGTCCATCTTTCGACACGGCCCGGCCTCGCCACTTCCGAGTTGCCAGATGGGGAACGGTTGCCAATCATACTGTGCCGGGTCGGGCCGACGCCAGACATCCGGGCGGTCGCGGCGATCCGGCCGGATTGCTGATCGCGAGGTTCTATCGGATATTAGAAGGGTGTCGATCGGGATTCGTGAGGTAGCCGCAACCGGACTCGGTCACGAGCCGGATCGTCCTGGGCGGGTATTCGAACATGATCTGGCCGTTTCGTCGACGCGGGACACCGCCGCGTCCCGCACCACTGGATGCCGCCGCGATCGTGCGCCGCGCGCGTCGGCTGAGGTTCCGCGTCCGGCCGGACGCGGTGTCGCAGCTCGCCGGGGCGTATCACGGGGCCCGGCCGGGGATCGGCCTGACGTTCGCGGAGTTGCGCGCCTACGAGCCGGGTGACGACGTGCGGCACCTCGACTGGAACGTGACGGCGCGGCAAGGCCGGCCGTTCGTGCGCCGGTTCGTCGAGGAGCGGGCCCTGTGCCTCTGGCTGGTGGTCGACGTCTCGGCGAGCATGCGGTTCGGCCCGGAGCGGAAGACCAAGGCGGATCGCGCGGCCCAGGCCGCCGCATTGCTGGCCACGGCCGCCGTGCAGAACGGCGACCGGGCCGGGCTGATCCTCGTGAGCGATCGGATCGAGGTCGAGCTGGCGCCGGCGGGCGGGGTCCGTCATCTCTCGCAGTTGGTGCGTGCCCTGGTGGCGACGCCGACCACCTCGCCCAAGACCAAGCTGAGCGTCGGCCTGGCGCGGGTGCGCCGGACGGCCCGGCGTGCGATGGTCGTGGTCATCAGCGATTTCATCAGCGAGGAGCCGGTCGCGACCTGGCGACGCGCCGCGCGTCGGCACGACACGATCGCGCTGCGGGTCGTCGACCCCCGAGAGGACCAGCTCCCCGATGCCGGCCTGCTCGCGCTCGAGGATGCCGAGCGCGGGGCCACGCGGATCGTCGACACCGGTTCGTCCCGGGTCCGCAAGCGGTACGCCGAGACGGCCGCCCGTCGCGCGACGGCCTTCCAGCGATGGTGCGCCAACTCCGGCATCCAGTCGTTCACCATGACCACAGACACCGACCCGATCGTCCCCCTGATCGAGCTCTTTTCCAGGCGAGCGACCCGCCGAGGCCCGTCGTGAACGATGCCGTCTCCGCGGGGTTGGTCCCGCCGCGACCCAACCTCGGCCCCGAGCCGTGGCAGGCCCCAGAGCCGATGACGCGAGCCTACTCCGCGCTCGTGGTGCTCGTCCTCCTGCTGATAGCGGCCCTGCTCTGGCGACGGTATCGCCGGCATGCCGCCCGGACGCGACGAGACCCCGGCGCATCTGGCGCCCTTCCCGATGCCAATCCGACGCCGCGTGACCGCCTGGTCGCGCTCTCCGGCTCGATCCGCGACGCGCTGACTGTCCCGTTCGGGAACTCCTGCCGCGCCAAGACGACCGAGGAGCTCGCGGCCGATAGCCGTCTCGAGCAACTGCTCGGCGACGAGGAGCTCCGGGAATTGATCCGTTTCCTCGACCAGGTCGACCGTCTGAAGTTTGCCCCCGAGCGATCCGACGGCCATCAGGAAGTCCTCGCGGACGTGCTGACGTCGTGGGAGCCCCGCGTCGAGATCCTACAAGCCCGGATCCGCGCCAGGCCAAAGGGCCGAGTCAAGGCCGGGATTACGATTCCCCCGACGAAGTCTTCGGGCTAAAAGGGCGGACCTACGCCGGGAGAGCGAGGCTGAACTCGCCGGGCGACTGACCCAGTGTCGTCATCGGCCGCTCCGATGGTGTGCAGGTCGCGGACATCATTCTCGGTGAAGCGAACGCCGATCATGTCGGTGCGATAGACGCCGACCCGCAGCAGGACGCGCCACGTCATCTCGTCGCCCAGCTTGCGGGCCGCCCCCGGCTCGGCGGCCACGAACGTCTTCGCGCTCTCTCCCGGCTGGAGCGTGTAGAATTCCTGGCCGACGATCGACCATTCGCTGTCGATGGCCAGCGGGAACAGGCGGATCGCCGTCCCGTCCGAGGTCTCGATGAAGGGGTCGTGGGGTCGCAGTCCGCGCTCCCGGACCATGTTCTGATCCAGGGGGATGAACGCGTATTGATTGGAGATGTTGGTGAGTTTCATCCGGAGGATCAAGGACTCCTCTTCCGCTCGGCGTTCTTCCGGCTCGATCGATCGCCTGAGCTCCACGGGCGCGGCGGTGACGGACAGGGGAGTGACTTCCAGGTCCCCGATCCGGATGGTCTGCCCGAGTGCGACCTGGTTCTCGGCCGGGATGCGCGGCGGGGGCGTGACGGGGACGGACTCCACGACCCGAGACGAAGATTCGGAGATCGTCCGGTCCGAGACTACCGGTGGCGTCGGCTCGCTCTTCGACCAGCGGCCGGTCCAGAGCATCCAGACCATCGCCAGGGTGATCGCGCTGGAGTAGCTCAGGAGGAGGACCTGGCTCCAGGGGGCGCGCGGCTCGGAGAGGCAGTCCTCCTCTTCGGAGGCCAGATCCTGGATATGCCGGTCCCGATCCAGGACCACGTCGGGGATCATCGCATCGGGAGCCGGGCCGGCCTCGTGCTCGGAATGCGGCGGGCCCTGGGTCTTCGGGGCCGAATGGGCCGAGAACGGATTGCCGGCCGCGGGAGCGACGACCGAGCGGAAGATCTCCGACGTCCTCGGCGTCTTGACCCGTTCCGGCTGGAGATGAGAGGGGACCTCATCGCGCGAGAGGCGTGCGAAGCCGACGGATGCGGAATCCAGATTCGGATCGGGGTCCGGCTTCTGGATCGACTGCGACAAGATCAGGTTCAAGTCGTCGAAGCAGGAGTCGTAAGTCGGTTCCTCGTCGGCCGGCCCGCTCGCCGGATCGGCCCCATGGCCGGGGGGAATACACGGGGCCCGCTCCGGGGGGCCCGGAGGGTGCGGTTTATCGGGGTTCGGTGTCAGGTGGGGCTTGTTCACACTGTTTCGAGTCATAGAAGAGGACCCCAGGATTCTGGACGGGGTCATGGCGTATCAGGGAGCCAGCCGATTCCGTCGTGCCGTTTACGTTACAAGATAGCTTAACCATGAAGTCCTGTGTTTGGCGATCGTCTTGATTGCAACAATGCCGGCGCGAGACCAGTCGGGCCGCGTGCCGTCGCCGCTCAGCAGCGCCGGCGGAACCGGACCGTGGTCCCCGCCCCGGCGGTCAGTTGGCGGGCCGCATCGCCGTTGACCTCCGCGACCTCAACCCATCCGGAGCTGCCCACCAGCGCGACCAGGGTCCCCGTGGGGCGTTCGCCGTAGGTGTGGAGGATGCCCTCGATCCGCTCCCCGGCGATCTCGATGACCCAGCCATCGGACGGCTGGCCGACGAGCCGATCGGCGTTGACGTTGGTGATCAGGTTGCCGAACGTGTCGCGGAAGATCACCTCGCCGACGAACCCGTGTTCGTCGGGGTCGGGTTCGAAGTTGCGGAGCGTGATGAACTTGGCGCGAGGCGGCCCTAGTTCCTCCGGGGCGCCGCCGCGGATCAGGTAGGCGGCAGCCGGGGCCAGGATGTCGCGGCCGTGGAAGGTAGCCGAAACGACTTCGCGGCGCAGGGCGGGATTGGTGATCTCCCAGACCCCGTCGGGCGTCCGCGACCGTGTCACGCCGGTGATCAGCCCGTTATCCGGGAGCACGAACCACTGGGATGCCACCGAGACGGCGATCAGCCGGCGGTCGGTACCGACCCCAGGGTCCACGACGGCGAGGTGGACCGTACCCTTGGGGAATACGTCGACGATCCCGGCCAGGACGAACCCGCCTTCGAGGATGTTCTGCGGCGAGATCGTATGGGTGACGTCCACCAACTGGGTCTCCGGCGCCAGGTCGAGCAGCACCCCCTTGAGTGCGGCGACGTAGGATCCGCCGATGCCGAAGTCGGTCGTCAGGGTGAGGATTCGCAAACTCATCGTGCCTCCTCCGCCTTCGAAGGCCGCCGAGGGCTCGGCAGGGCCTTCATCGGCACCCTCCGCGTCTCATCACGAGCCGCTCGCCTGGTAAACCGCCGTGATCCGGGACGTCATCCCTCCCCGCGGGTTGAAATGTCCCACAACCTTCATCCGCCGCGGCTGACATGATTTCACCAGGTCGTCCAGGATCGTGTTGATCGAATGCTCGTAGAAGATGCCGCGGTCCCGGTAGCCGAACAGGTAGAGCTTCAAGCTCTTGAGCTCGAGGCAGGCCGCGGCGGGGACATACTCGATGACGATCGTGCCGAAGTCGGGCTGGCCCGTCTTGGGGCAGACGGCGGTGAACTCCGGGCAAGTGATCTCGATCTCATAATCCCGGTCCGGGAACTGGTTGGGGAACGATTCCACCGGGGGAGGCATGTCGAGTCCTCGGCGAGGGTCGCGAGCCATCCGGGTCGGTCACCGACTGACCGATCCGGCATGCAACCGGGCGATCCGCCAGGCCAGCTCGAGACCGACGTCTTCTTCCCTGCTATTCTAGCCAAGTCCGGCCCGGGTCGGAAGTTCGGCCGCGTGGATTCTCCCGGTTTCATTGCACTGTGCGTCGAGATGTCGGGCTGGAAAGCCTGACCTGCGTGGGAGGATCACGCCAGCAGGCCCTTGACGACCTCGCCGCTGACGTCGGTCAGGCGGAAGTCGCGGCCCTGGAACCGGTAGGTCAGCCGGGTGTGGTCGAAGCCGAGCAGGTGGAGGATCGTGGCGTGCAGGTCGTGCACGTGGACGCGGTCCTTGACGACGCCGAAGCCGAAATCGTCGGTCTCTCCATGGGTGATGCCGGGCTTGATGCCCCCGCCGGCCATCCACATCGAGAAGGCGTTGGGATGGTGGTCGCGTCCGTCGTTGCCGCCCCCCTCGACCATCGGCGTCCGCCCGAACTCGCCCCCCCAGACGACCAGGGTGTCCTCCAGCATCCCGCGCTGCTTGAGGTCCTTGATCAGGGCGGCACAGGCCCGGTCGGTGTCCTGGCAGTTCTTCTTGATGTCGTGGACCAGGTTGCCGTGCTGATCCCACGATTCGTGGAAGATCTGCACGAATCGCACGCCGCGCTCGAGCAGCCGTCTCGACAGCAGGCAGGTATTGGCGAACGACGGCTTGCCGGGCTCGGCGCCGTACATCTCGAGGATATGGCGCGGCTCGTTGGCGATCTGCACCACGTCGGGCGCGTTGAGCTGCATGCGGAAGGCCATCTCGAAGGAGTTGATGCGGGTGGCGATCTCGGGATCGCCGGCCTTCTCGAGCTGGAGCTGGTTGAGCGTCCGGACGGCGTCGAGGCTCTCGCGCTGGAGGTTGGCGTCGATGCCGCGGGGGTTCGAGAGGTAGAGCACGGGATCGCCGCTGGTCCGGAACTGGACGCCCTGGTAGACGGTAGGCAGGAAGCCGCTGCCCCAGTTCGAGTTGCCGCCGCTGGGCCCCTTCTTGCCCGTGCTGAAGACGACGAAACCGGGGAGATCCTGGGACTCGCTGCCGAGGCCGTATGTCACCCAGGAGCCGATGCTCGGCCGGCCGAAGATCTGGGCCCCGGTGCTCATCATGATCTGCCCGGGCGCGTGGTTGAACGCGTCGGTGACCATCCCCTTGACGACGGCGATGTCGTCGACCACCTCGGAGAGGTGCGGCAGGAGCTCGGAGAGCTCCGTCCCGCTCTGGCCGTGGCGGGCGAAACGGAATTTCGGGCCGAGCAGCCTGGAGCTGGGCTTGATGAACGCGGCGCGATAGCCCTTGATCAGGTCGGCCGGCGGCAAGGTGCCGTCGAACC
>JBKQHM010000715.1:0-7147 GCA_052148775.1 Isosphaeraceae bacterium
TAAGATTGGTTGAGGCCATTGTGCGGACATTACTTTCCTGAGAGCCGATAGACGCAAGCCTTTCCCAGAAAATGGTTTGTGACTTCAGCGGGCGAGTTTTATTATTATATATAGTAATGTTATCACATTAACATTAATAGACTGGGTGGGAAAGATAGGGCTTCAGATGGCGACCCCGAGAATCAAGCCCGAGGGGCAGAAAAAAACAGTGTTCGCAAGTCCAATCCCTGTAGAGAATTGCGACTAAGCTATTGCCATTCGTCGGATCGAACGACGCGTTCGCCGGCACGTGCGGTGCCACGACACTTTCGGCTTCTTCCCTTATCGCATAACCATTTGACGCCGGGTGGTTTGGCCTCGCCGGCTAGCCATTTCAAAGCGGGTGATCAGCGCCGCGGTAGCTTCGATCTCTCTATACGCTGGTTTCCCTCGGCCAGTGAACGCGTATGCCGACCTTTTTTTCCGATATGCGAAAACCTACATCTTCGGTGCGGAGTCATTCCGCACGGATCTCGACACGACAGCCCGCACTCGTATTGGGGAACCGGAGCCGGAGCGTCGACGTCGAGCGCTCCCATGGCCGCGCGGTTTCGGGGAGGGCCTGGCCGTCGACCGTCACGGACCTGGGCTCGGCGGGGCAGTGTAGGCAGATGACGGCTTCGATGCCGTCGGGACCTTCGGCGTGGAAAGAATAGCCGCCATTCGTTCCGGCCTTCATGCCGAGGACTTTGCAGGCGGAGGCGAGGACCATCGGTCCGGTACCGGGGATCCTGTCGCGGTCGAGGAGCAGGCGACGGCTGCCGAGTTTCAGGGTCACCGTGTCGAGCGACGGCAGCGCGGCGTCGAAAAGGTCGAGGAACCGGCCTTTCAGGATAGCGTCCGGGCCCCCGATCGACTCATCGAGGCCGACGGCAACGACGTAGGGCCCTCGGCGCAGGGTCAGGTGGTTCGTCTCGGTGTAGGCCAGGCCGACCGATCCGCAAGCGCGCCTGACCAGGTCGATGAGGAGATCGGCGCCATCGGTCCGGTAGGTGAGCGACGCGGGACCGGCAGTGTCGTAGAGTACGGAACCCTTGCCGACCTTGTGCAGCCCGGGGGGGACGTCGGCAGCGAGTCCCAGGCGCTCGAACAGGTGCAGCCGTGGGACCTTGTACGTCCTGGCTGCCTTCGGGTCGTTCCACCAGGCGCGGACGCCGTTGAATGGGTCGGAGTCGTCGCCGAGAAAGACGAGGGAGCCACCCTGTTTGACCCAGCCGGCGATGGCGTCGTGGACATCGGGGGTCATCGGCTTCATCCCCTCGTAGGTCATCAGGAGTACCTTCTGGCGGGCGAGCGCGCCGGGGGTCGTCGCGTTCTCGAGCTGGACGGGCTCAGCGGGGATGCCGTGCTTCAGGAGCGGCAACGCCACGCCGTAGAACGAGCCCAGGTTCTTGTCCGACGGGCTCGGCTGGCCCCGCTGGAACATCATCGTATCGGAGACGACCACGCCGATCCCGCGCGTGCCGCAGTCCCAGGCGATCTCCTTCTGATCCATGTCGTTGAGGGCATTGATGACCGTCATCAGCTCAGTCCCGTACGCCGGAGGGATCGGGACCCGCTCGACGCGTTCGCCGCGCTTCCGACGGGCGCGGTCGACGGCCGGGTATCGGCCGTGGAAGATCCGCTCGGGCCAGGGCATGACCTCGTATCGCCAGATCTGCGGCCAGAGGAGCGAAGCCGTGAGGGTGCTCTCCCAGTTGCTCTTGTAGTCGTCCCAGGAGTGGTTGGGGTCGTCCTCGATCGGGTCGTTGAGGAACCAGACGGTTCCGCCGCTGGCCTGGACGACGTTCATCATCGCGCCGTACTCGAAGAACGCGGTCTCGAAGGTTCGCTCTTTCGACTGGCCGCGATAGACGTTGGGCGTCCGCGCAGTGCCGGTCCAGACCTGCGCGATGAAGCCGTCGGCCCCGACCTTGATCAGGCTCGACTCGGGGCTGACGATCTGCCATTGGGCGTAGTTGATCAGGCTATGGGTCGGGACATAGCACTTGACCGTGCGACCGGTGCGGGCGTTCTCGGCCTTGACGAAGTCGAACACCTGCTTGAGCGCGCGGCCGTAGAGGAAATACTTGAGCTGCGAGGCGCGGTACTGGGCATCGGGCGACGAGTGGGGTGCGACCCATTCCTCGCCGTAATGCGCCTTCCACTCGCGCTTGAACCCCTCGGAGTAGCCGCCTCGGACCCAGAACTCGGGCTCCTCGAGGTGTACCGCCTCGGCGCCGGCGTCCATGGCACGCTTCACGCCCTGGCAGAGGAACTTACCGAAGTTCTCGCCGGGCGACATGTAATAGACGTCGCCCCCGTGTGAGATCACCCTGCCATCGCGGTCTCTCTGGGCCTCGTCGACGTGCCGGACGCCGTCGAAACGGCCGTAGAGGTAGTCCTGATACTCGCCCCAGGAGACGCCGGTCATCAGGTGGACGACGTAGCCCTGGGCCTTCCACTGGGCGATCCGCTCGGGGAGGCTGGAGTCGATGCCGTAGCATACGGCGACGTCGGACCGGAGCTGGATCTTGCCGTCCCAGCGGGAATGAGTCTGGAAGCAGGTCCGTTCGAGCCGCTCGCTCGGGTCAGCGGGACGGGCCGGCGAGTCCTCGGCACGTGTCGGCCACGGCAGGAAGGTGAGTGTCAGGGTCGTGGCGAACAGCAGGATTCGAAGTTCGTCGGACATCGGGCGTCTCCATGATAAAGCCAATCGCGGACGCGACCCATTCCTCGCGACCAACCTCTCGGTCCCATGGTCTCACGAACGGGAGAAGCCCGCAAACCCCAGCCGTCATCGCCGGTATTTCGATCGACGGCTCGTTGATCGGTCATCCTACGACCGTTTGCCGCACTTCAATTCGGCCAACAATTCCTCCAGGGCCTTCGGCTCCGGCGGCTTGACGAGATGATGGTCGATGCCCGCGTTTTTCGAGCGGCGGCGGTCCCCGTCCTGGCCCCAGCCCGTCAACGCGGCCAGGACGACATGCTCTGTACCGCCCATCTGGCGAACTCGTCGAGCGAGTTCGTAGCCGTCCATGCCCGGCATCCCGATGTCGAGGAAGATCATCTCCGGGCGGTAGCCCTTCAGCAGTTCCAGGGCGGAGGGGCCGTCGTGTGCCACTCGGACCTCGCGGCCTTGCAAGTGCAGCAACATGGCGAGGCTTTCGGCAGCGTCCCTGTTGTCATCAACCACCAGGAGTCGATGACCCGGAGTCGGAGCCGACGCCGTCAGCTCGTCGATCGGCTCACGAATTGCCCTCTCGCGCCCCCTCGCCGAGCGCGGCAGTCGCACTACGAACTCGCTGCCTCGTCCCAGCCCCCGGCTTTAGGCTTCCACCTTCCCTCGGCGCATCTCGACGAGGTTCTTCACGAGCGTCAGTCCGATGCCCACCCGCCCTGCAACCGATCGCCTTCATCGTCCGCCTGGACGAACAATTCGAAGATGTGCGGCAGCATGTCCGGGGCGATGCCGATGCTTTTGGCGAATAAAGCATTTGGTGCATTGGGATTGAGCCAATTGGGCGGCATAGGATTCGAACCTATGACTTCCACCGTGTGAGAACAGGTTTATGCCTCGCTCTTCGCACGCTAAACCAAGTCCCGGCATGGTGTTACGTCTATCAGTCTTCGTTTACAAGTCACGAAAACTCGATACACGCAACCATAACTCAGCACAGTGGTTGCGCCAAGCCCCCCGGAATCGTACCGGGGGAAATCCGGTAGTCGACGGTAGGTTTTCAAAGAACAGCGGCCTACATCGGGATGCCTTGCGCCCGAGGGCGCCGGCGGCGGTCACTCGAAGCTCATCAGCCCTTCGTCGATCACTTCGACTCTCATTCCGTAGATCCCCTCTCGCTCCAGGACCTCTTTCGGATTGCCCGAGAGGAATTTCTCGCTGAGGTAAGGGAGTTCGTTACTTCCGCAACTCGCGAGGCTGTACGCCATGGATAACGGCAACCTCATGAGCCGGGGCTTGGCCACCCCGTGTTCACCGGCGAAATTCTTCATTCCCTTGACGATCGCGGCGCGTACATCACTGCCGTCCACCTCAGTTCCTCCTGTCGTCACTTCGGTCTCTTCCGGAAAGGATCGGATCTCGGTCACGGGCAATCGGGCAGCGCAATCAAGCTATCGGGCTGATCGCCTCCGCCCCTCCGTCCGTCGTGTCCTGATCCAGCTCCTCGAACTTCGCGGCATCGATGACTTCGTCCTTCGCGACCATGCCGTGGGACAGCGTCACGAGGCGGTAACGGCCGTCCTCCAGGCGCCAGGAGAGCGATCGTATGTAACGCCGGTTGACCACGAGGCGAGGGCCGAGTTGGAGGAAATCCCCGGACAGCATGACGATCAGCCCCCGTTGCCGGCGATCTTGGGTTCCCCGGCTAACTCTAGGATGTCGATCCCTTGAGTTCCTCTTCGATGACTTCCTCGATAGAGTTGACAGCCAGGCTGAAAAACAACTCCTCCCCGTGAGCGTCCATGTCGATCGCCTTGATTTGTTTGACGACCACCTCTTTCAAGGCAGTTCTGACGGTGCTAGCGCTGAGCCCACAGGATAGCAGGTTGCGAACCAGAAGATGCCATCCCTCGAGCATCTGTTGAAACAAGTTCTCGTACCCCGGGGGGATAAGAGGTTTAGGCGCTGGCGTAATCTCCCAACGCAAGGTGCACAACGGGGACCCCTGGTACTTGTCGCCCGTGTCATAAACAACCGTCAGGGTCGCTTGGATCGAATCCCCTACCGGATCGACCGTCGTCCTGCCGAAAGAAAAGGTTGCTTCTCGGAAGACGACCCTGTCGCCGGGAACCGGAATGTGATCCGGAGGACAGGGGATCAACCCCACGCCTACATCGCCAGCCTTGATCCTATCGAGTAACGGCTTGTCTGTGGGAATCTCCACCTCTTGCCTCCAGAGTTCACTTCTCGCCGCCTTCCAGTTCACGCATCAGCTTCGCGTAATCCCGATCGATGGTTGTCCTGGCGGCCTCCGAGAGATACTCCGCCATGGAAACCCCGCGGCCTTGCGCGATCAGCCGAGCCTTTCCAGCGAGAATCTTGTCGAACTTGATGGACACGTCCTGCCGTTCCGAGGACTTCGGCCGGCCCATTTGTTTCTTCGCCATCAGTACACCCGCCGTTGCCACTCTTTCACCTCCCGTGGAACACGTGGGCCATTATAGCCGGCAAAGCGGCGCTCTGCGTCATGAACATCATACCACCGCAATCGTGAAAGTCTAGACTCCCACCAAAAATATTAGGTGACCGATTGACTTTTGGTGGTAGAAAAGTACAATGTGTTTGTCGGGTCGAGATGGTCGCCCCGAAAACAAAATGGCCCGGAGCGATGTATCAGATCGCCCCGGGCCGAAGGCAAGCCTGATGAGAGGCCCACCCATGTCCGTTATCGCCGCCATCCACACCGTGGTCAAGACCGGCAACGCAACCCATCCCTTCGGCGCCGGCATCCTCCGTTCGGTCCCCTTCGCGGGCCGGATGCCGTTCACCCAGGCCGACCTCGACTGGGCCGCCGCCGCGTTCGCCGACGACGCGACCGACCCGGAGCCCGATTGGGACGCCATGGCCTTGGAAGCCGAGTACCAGGACCGCCTCGACGCGATGGCGCCATCCACCTACGGCCGCTGCGATCTGTGCGGCGAGCGGTGCGATTACATCGAGCCGAACGGACTTTGCCCCGCGTGAGACGTCATCGCGTGCGAGAAATCCACTCCCCAGCGTTACCGCTGAGACGGACCGGCCCGGGGCCAGGGATGGCCCATCTCCCTCACCTGGTCCTACGATGAGTCCAATCCCATGCCCGTCACGAAGGAAGATTGCCGCCGGGAAGGGATCTCTGAGGAGATCATCGCCAAGTGGGAAGCGATGGGCACGTTTGAGCCCCTCGACCCGCGCGACGACCTCCAGGACGAGATCGAGGAAGTCGAGGAAGACGTCCGCAGCACGGAGGCGGAGATCGAGGAGTTGCAGGAGACGCTGAGCAAGGCCCGGGTCCGGCTGGCGCGGCTCCGCCAGCAACTCGCCGAGCTTGGGCCGGCTCCGCCAGACGACGACGAGTGAACGACGTGGGCCGGCGGGGGCCTCCGACCGGCCCGGCACCTCCCATCCCGCACGACCAGGAGATTCCCGTGAAACTGATCGACCTCAACCAGTCGCTCGCCGAGACCAACACAGAGTTGGACCGCATCCGCGACGAGATCGCCAAGCTTCCGGCCTTCCAACGAGGCAGCCGGCGGCACCTTGATCTGTCTGACTCGCGTCAACGGTTACTCCGCCAGCGCGAGGAGTTGCGCGGCGAGCGGCAACGGCTGTTCGCACACGCCTGACCCGGAAAGAGAGTGGGCCGGCGGAGGTCATCACCCTCCAGCCGGCCCGGTTGGTCCTAAACCCCATCCACGTCAATTTCAGGAGCTTCAGACCATGCAGGGGATTCTACTCGAACTCTCAGCTATCGACAAAGCCGACCTCGTACTGATGAGGCGGTCCTATCCCGCCTGGAAGCGCGGGCGGATCCGCAACACGTTCTGGCGGTTCCAGGAATTCGCGACGGCCGTCGTCGACGGGGACCTTCGCCCCCGGGACGAGCACGACGTTACCGAGGCGTACGTCGCCGCGCTGCCCTAGGTCCCGGCCGACGACCCGGCATGGGACAACGCCATCGACGGCCTCGAGTCCCTGGGTGTCTCTCGCCGGCCCGCCGACTGGTGGCTCGCGACGACCGAGCTCTGCCCGGCCGACGTCCTCCCGGTCGAACCGGACGACGCGCCCATGGGGGCCGTCACGACCTGGGAGCATCACCAGGTCGAGCTGTCCCTGCCCGCGATCTGCGGCGGGTCCCCGGACGCTGACGATCAGGAAGACGCCATGGCGTTCCCGGCGACGGTTCCGGGCCCCCGCTGGCCGAACCGCGAGAACGACGCGAGCTATGCCCGCATCGCGGCCGCCGCTGCGACAGGCAACCTCGACTTGTGTTGAACGGGAGCTGGGAGCGGGGAGCGGTTGTGGCTGCGTGGGCGGCGCTAGCGGTTGTATGGATGGTCCGGCAAGCGGTGAAGCTGCGCAAGGGCGAGGCGATGAACTGGCCGAAGCTGGCACTGCTGCTGGCGG
>JBKQHM010000716.1:0-4517 GCA_052148775.1 Isosphaeraceae bacterium
GGGCAAGCGTTTGTCCACTTGTGGACAGCACCCATCCCTTATGAGCCGCAGATGCCTCCGGAGGCCACGAAATCGCGATCCGGACGCTGTAATCGTGGGTGTAGTTCAGCACTGTTCGAATGCACCACCCAGGGTTATTGAGAAGTTACACCAAAGGCACCAAAGATGTTCACTGCAGTGGTCCGCAGTCCCACGCCGGGCTTATTTCGCCCCCGACCGCGAATGATGTTTGCCGGAGAGCGATTGGGGCACGTGCGTCAGCCTGGCCTTCGCCAGGTGCGTTCCAGGGTGGACCGCATGTCGATGCTCGCTTGTCGAAGTGGTAGATACTGGCGTCCCGTCGACGGGAGTGAGGATCGGGGCCGCGGTGGAAGACGATGTCGAGCCCGATGAGCCATCGGAAGCGGGCTTGGAAGACGAGTCGATCTGGAAGGTCGCCGTGGTCGCCGGAGCCAACTGGTTGAGGACCACGAAGGTGTCCGTGACGGCCGTCCCGGTCGAGGAACCGACGTTCGGGATGCCGTTCCAGGTCCCGGTGAGGGTCAGCGATTGTCCGGGCTGCAACGTGTCGGCGACGATGAAGAGGGGATTGATCCCCGCGTTCGATCGCCAGACGGTCGAACCATTCTGCTCGACGATGAAGCCATCGTTGCTGGGCCCCTCGTCGATCGTAACGGGACTGCTCGAATTGTTCGTCTCGGTGAAGGTGAGCTGCACCGGATGACCGACCTGATACGATGATGCATCCGTGGTCAAGTTGATGGAGAGTCCCGAGAGAAGCTCCCTCGTCTCGAGGGACTCGACATTCAAGGCCGTGCGGCGGGCCATAATCGGAGATTCCTTCAGGCGAGATCATAGGGCTTCCGGACAAGGATCGCTCATCCCTGTCCGGTGACCCGGTCGAGCCGAGGCCGGAGCATAACCAATTGTAATCGGCGAGCCAATCGCAGGTCGATGAGCTCCCGGCCAGGGTTCCTCATGGCACCTCCGACTGTCACCCTTTCTTCCCGCGAATCCGGATCGCATCGAACATCCCGGTGTCGTCGAATGACCCCAGGCCGAGGCGGCCGTGGGTGAAAGTCCGATCGTGGGCAATCATGGCCGGGGTCTTCATGTCGTCGAAATAGACCTGGATCAGCCCGTCTTGGACGGTGCGGACGATCCGGACATGGTGCCAGCCGTCCGTCCAGGGCGTCCCCTGGGTCCGCTTCTCGGCGATCGAGATCCGCGGCTTCCCGTCGACCCGGAAGATGCTGTTGGCCGCCGCGTCGGCCTGCTTGCCCAGGTGGACGTAATAGAAATGGCTGGGATCCTGATGGTTGAAGAACAGGCAGAGGTCGCGGTGCCCGTAGTCGCGCCCGGTCGAGCGAACCTCGACGTCCAGCACGAAGTCGCCGAGGTCGACTCCCTTCGCCAGCGCGATGTTCAGCGGCGACCGGACTTGCGGCTGGTACTGGCTCTCCCGGAACTGCTCCAGGACGCGCGCATGCGGGCCGTCGAGGCGGGTGATCCGCCACGCTCCTTTGTCGGTGAAGTCCCAGCCGGTCGGCTCATCCCGCTCGAAGTCGTCTTGAAACGCGAGCGGGAGATTCGCCGCGGCCTCGGGCAGCGATCCGCGATCGTCGGCGCCACCGCGACCGATCGTCAGTAACACCAGCGGCATGAACGCGCAAACAGGCAGGATTCGACCGCGGAGGAATCGTCGGGTTCGCATGACCGGGCCCTTCTTGCGGATGGCAGGCGGCGGGTGGCAGGCCGATCCAGGCGGTCGGTCATCATCCGCGACTCCGCCACTCGTCGATTGGCCGCCATTCTACACATCCGCGATCAGGATATCGATTCCTTCGGACTGGCGTTCGAGGCGTTCGAGGATGGATTGGCCCCAGAGCCGCTTGTACCAGGGCTGCCGGCTCTTGCCCACGACGATGATCTTGATCGCATATTCGCGGGCAAACGCCAGGATGGTGTTGGCGACGTCGGGGCCGCGGAATGTCATCGGGACACCGCCGAGCTGCTGGGCCAGCTCCAGGTGTTTGCTGATGAGTCGCTGGGTGGCCGCATCGATCCAGGTCAGGTCTTCGGCCGGGATCTGGATATAAACCGCGTACCAGGGGGCATTCAGCCGGTCGGCGATCCGGGCCGTCTTCCGCAGGAGCGCCGGCGCGGCGGGGCTCCGGCTCGAGAGGCCGACCATGACGCGGTCGGTTGCGGAGAGGGGGTACTGGTCGGCCTCGGCCCGGCGGTTGCGTCGATCGATCAAGTGGGCGATTTCCGTCAGGGTAATCTCGCGGAGCCGGGTCAAGTTGGACGGCGTGAAGAAATTCTCCAGGGCGGTGTTGATCCGCTCCGCAGGGTAGATCTTCCCGGTGCTGAGCCGCTCGATGAGGTCCTCGACCGAGACGTCGACATTGACGATCTGGTCCGCCTCGGCCAGCACCCGATCCGGCAGGCGCTCCTTCACCCGTACGCTCGTCGCCCGCTCGATCTCGTCGTACAGGCTCTCCAGGTGCTGGACGTTGACCGTCGTGATCACGTGGATGCCCGCGTGGAGCAGGTCTTCGATGTCCTGGTATCGCTTGGGGTGGCGGCTCCCCGGCGCGTTGGTGTGGGCCAGCTCATCGACGAGGCAGACCGTCGGCCGGCGGGCCAGCACGGCGTCGAGGTCCATCTCGCGGAGGGTCACACCGCGGTACTCGATCACATGGGGTGGGATGATCTCGAGGTCGCCGATCTGCTGCATGGTCTCGACGCGGCCGTGGGTCTCCACCAGGCCGATGACAACATCCACGCCCTGGGCCTTGAGGCGATGCCCTTCGCGGAGCATGGCATACGTCTTCCCGACCCCGGCCGCCGAGCCCAGGTAGACCTTGAGCCGGCCCCGCGTCTGGCGGCGGATCAGGTTGAGGAACTGCTCCGGGGTCGGGCGATGCAGTTCGGTCGGCGGCATGTCGATGACCTCGGGACCACGCGGTGACGATCGGATTGGATTAGTGACCGGCGCCGCCCTCTTTGTCAAGCGACATGTTAAGCAGCAACACGTTGACACGGGCCGGAGCGCCCAGGATCGCTGCGGATCGGTCGGTCGAGCGGGCAATCAGGTCCCGCACCCGCTCGATGGGGATGCCCCGGGCCTTCGCGACGCGCGACGCCTGGTAGGCCGCGGCCTCCGGGCTGATCTCCGGATCCAGACCCGATCCCGACGCCGTCACCAGATCCGCCGGGACCGGCTGCTCGGGCGTCGCCTTGAGCGCCTCGACGCGGCCGGTGATCGCCTTTCGCAAGTCGGCGTTGTTCGTCCCCAGGTTCGAACCGCCCGCCGCATCCGCCTTGTAATCGACGGCCGAGGGGCGCGGGTGGAAATACCGGTCCGACTCGAACTTCTGCGCGATCAGCGAGGAGCCGATCACGTTCCGCTGGTCGTCGTAGACCAGGCTCCCCTCGGCCTGCGAGGGGAAGAGCAACTGGGCGAATCCCCAGACGACCGCCGGATACAGCACCGCACAGAGTATCAAGGTCACCGCACAGGCCCTTAGAGCCAACCCAAGCTCACGTATCATGATCGATCACTCCCGGAGTAGAACGGAATTCATTCCGTTTTTTCGTCCAGCGGGCATTGCCCGCGCGACTGGGATAGGCACTCATCATCCGGCGTTGACCAGCCAGAGCAGCGGGTCGATGGCGATGTCGATCAGCTTGATCCCGATGAACGGCGCGATGACGCCGCCCAGGCCGTAGAAGAGCAGGTTGCGCCGCAGCAGGGCACTGGCCCCGACCGGCCGGTAGGTGACGCCCTTCAGCGCGATCGGGATCAGGAGCGGGATAATGATCGCGTTGAAGATCACCGCCGAGAGGATCGCCGATCGGGGTCCTCCGTCGGTGGCCAGGCCCATCAGGTCGATGGCGCTGAGCATGGCCAGGGACTTGTAGCCGACGAACATCGCCGGGATCACGGCGAAGTACTTGGCCAGGTCGTTGGCGATCGAGAACGTGGTCAGGGCGCCCCGGGTCATCAGGAGCTGCTTGCCGATCTCGACGACCTCGATGAGCTTGGTCGGGTCGCTGTCGAGGTCGACCATGTTGCCGGCCTCCTTGGCGGCCTGGGTCCCTGAGTTCATGGCGACGCCGATGTCGGCCTGTGCCAGGGCGGGCGCATCGTTGGTGCCGTCCCCCATCATGGCGACAAGCTTGCCGCCGGTCTGTTCCTTGCGGATGTAGGCGAGCTTGGCCTCGGGCGTGGCCTGGGCGATGAAGTCGTCGACGCCCGCCTCGTCGGCGATCGCCTTGGCCGTCAGCGGATTGTCGCCGGTCACCATCACGACCCGCAGGCCCATCTGGCGGAGGCGGGCAAACCGTTCGCTGATGCCCGGCTTCAGGATGTCTTCACGCTTGATCCGGCCGATGAGCGATTCGCCCGACGTGACGGCCAGCGGGGTCGCACCCTTCGACGCGATCGCGTCGACCGTCTCCTGGTATCTCGCGGGTACGATTCCGCCGGCAGCTTCGACCGCCTTGGCGAG
>JBKQHM010000717.1:0-19930 GCA_052148775.1 Isosphaeraceae bacterium
CGCCAACGTGGCGATCGCCAAGCTGACGATGGCCCGCGACCTGCCGAACTTCGACAACGCGGTGTTCGGCTTCGGGGCCGGGGTGTTCTTCTTCGGCTATTTCCTCCTGGAGATCCCCGGCACGCTCCTGGTCGAGAAGTGGAGCGCGCGGAAATGGATCTGCCGGATCATGGTCTCGTGGGGGATCATCGCGGCGCTGACGGCCTTCGTCCGGACGCCGTTCCAGTTCTACTCGGTGCGGTTCCTGCTGGGCCTGGCCGAGGCCGGGTTCTTCCCGGGGGTGATCGTCTACCTGACCCACTGGTTCCCCACCCGCGACCGTGGCCAGGCCCTCTCCTGGTTCTTCATCGCCACCCCGGTCGCGCAGTTCGTCAGCCCCAAGCTCTCGTACTTCCTGCTCCGGATCGGCACCACGGAGTCCATCGGCGGCGTGACGATCCAGCACCCCGCGATCTGGGGCATGCAGGGCTGGCAGTGGATGTACATCGTCTGGGGCATCCCCGCCGTGGTCCTCGGGTTCCTGGTCCTGTACAAGCTGCCCGACTGGCCCAAGGACGCCCCCTGGCTCGAAGCCGATGAGCGCGACGCCCTGGAACAGGAGCTGGCTCGCGAGAAGAAGCAGCACAAGCAGGGGCACACCCACATGACCGTCCTCGGGGCGCTCGGCCATCCCAAGGTGCTGATGCTCGCCGCGGCCTATTTCTTCGTCGTCTCGACCAGCTACGGCGTCGAGATCTTCCTGCCCAGCATTCTGGAGAAGTGGTATCAATTGAACCTGAGCGACTTGACCTGGGCCGTGCTCATCCCGCCGCTGGGGGGGCTGGCCGGCCAGATCCTGGTCGGCTGGAGTTCGGACCGCACCGGCGAACGTCGGCTGCACGGCTCGGTGCCGATCTACCTGGGCGCCGCGGCGCTCGCGGGCACGCTGTTGATCCCCGCCTCGCTCTCCTTCAACATCCGCCTGGCCCTCGCCGTCCTGCTGTTCACCCTGGCGTTGACCGGCCTGAAGGCCTACATGCCGGCCTTCTGGGCGATGCCAAGCCTGATCCTCTCCGAGGCCGCCGCCGCTGGCAGCATCGGCTTGATCAACTCGGTGGGCAACCTCGGCGGCTTCGTCGGCCCGTCCCTGCTCGGATTGGTCGAGAGCCTGACGGGCTCGTTCGTGTACGGCCTGATCTACCTCTGTTTCTCGATGGTCATCTCGGCCACGATCATCCTCAGCCTGGGACTGGGCCACCGGCCCGGCAAGACACAGTCCGCCCCCAAATCTCAGGCCGTCCCACTCGCCGACGAAGAGGCCGACGCCATCATCGAGCCGGTCTGACTGGCGGGTACCGGCCGGAGTCGACGTGCCGCCCTCGCCGGGCTCGCCCGCTCACCGAATCACCAGATCAACTTCACGGCCTTTTCACCGAACGAACGCGAGAATCCCACGCGCCGACCTATACAATAGTCGTCCCTGCCCGAAGGTCGTCTCGAGCGGCTATGCCCGAGGACGGCCGGCCGCGACGGCCACGGATGCCGCGCGGCGGGATCGTGCGAGGACCGACCCGGAACCGAACCGGGCCACCATGCGACGAACGAACCTGGAGCGAGAATCCCGATAATGGAACCGATGCGCAAGCCTCGCGGCTTCACCCTGATCGAATTGCTGGTCGTCATCGCGATCATCGCCGTGCTGATCGCATTGCTCTTGCCGGCGGTGCAGGCCGCGCGGGAGGCGGCACGACGCATGCAGTGCACCAACAACCTCAAGCAGATCACGCTGGCCATCGCCAACTACGTCGACATCAATAACGCCACCCCGATCCACGAGTACCGGTACGCGACCGAGAACACCGGCGCCAACGGCAACTCCGGCTGCCACTCCTGGTTCTGCGGGATCACCCCGTTCATGGAGCAGTCGACGCTGTACAACTCGATGAATTTCATCTTCACCGAGGAGTGGACATACTCCGGGACCATTTTCGGTCCGAACCCCTCGGAAGTGACCGTGAACCGCACCAGCATCGCCGCGCTGCTTTGCCCGTCCGATGGGGTCGTCAACACCTGCTCCGGCTACCCGTACATCGACTACCAGCCGGGCAACTTCAACTACGTCGGCAACACGGGGCACCCGCGGAACGTCGTCCTGCCGGGAGACCCGCCGGTCGGCAGCACGCCCCCGCAACTCAGCGGCATCATCTCGATGTCCAAGATGTACGCCGGCCAGTATTGGTGCAGCACCGCCGGCTACGACGCCACGGCCAACGTCACCGTCACGCTCGCGAGCATCACCGACGGGACGTCGAACACGGCCGCGGTCAGCGAATCGCTGGTCAACGACGGCTCGGGCAACAGCGGCGATCCCAGGCGCAACCTCAACTACACCAACTCGGGCATCATCGATCCGTCGGTCAGCCCCAGCGTCCCCGCGCTGGCAGTCGTCCAGGACGGCCTCGCCGGGCCGATCAACTACGCCTCGTGGAGCTACTACAAGGGCCTGACCTGGGCCTACACCGACGCCTGGGAGAAACAGGTCTATTCCCACCTGCTCCCCCCCAACTCCGCCCCGATCAACACCTACTATTCGGACACATTCCGATGCTCCGAGGGGGATAGCGGCATGAACCCCACGAGCAACCACCCCGGCGGTGTCAACGTCTCATTCATGGACGGCTCGGTCCACTTCATCAAGAATTCGGTCAACCTCCAGACCTGGTGGTTCATGGGCACCCGGAATCGAGGGGAAATCATCTCCTCCGACACCTACTGAGGCCGACCCCGGGGCCGCCCGATCCTTCGTGAGGGCGAGGCTCCTCCCGCGCCGATAGCAATTCGAGGCTCGGAGGAGTTTCGCCCTCCCACAATCCTGAAAGTCGATCGAGACCAGAGAAAACATCCCGCGATGCCATCATCCCGAATGACAATCCCGGCGGCCGTCGCAGCCGGCCTGTTGCTGTTGATCTCGCTGCCCGCCCTCGTCCCCGGATGCGGCCCGGCCGCGCCCGAGGTCGACAAGGCGGCCGCGTATTCGCCCGAGTCGCTCGCCCAGGAGCTGGCCTTCCGTTACAACGCGCTCAACCCCGAATCGAAGAAGTCCACCCGCAAGGCGACGCGCAAGTCCAGATTCGACAAGAGCATCGCCGATGTCGCGCGCGACGAGCAGATCGAGACGAAGGCCGGCGGCGAGGCGACCAAGAAGCGAACCGGGCCCCCGAACATCGACGACCTGCTCGAAGACATCGGCTCCAAGATGGACAAGATCAAGGGCTCCTCGCGCGCCGAGACGAGCCTGAAGATGATCGAGGCGCTCTCGAAGGACAACTCGCTCAACGAGGCCGACAAGCAGCTCCTCTCGGAGAAGCTCAAGGAGCTGGGCCAGTCGTCGTGATGCCATCAGGGGTGAGATTCCCGCTTCTGACACCCCGATTGCTCCGGGATGATGACGGACCGAACCGCGTCACCCGGAGCGTCTCCCATGTCTCGCCCGACCAAACTGCCCGCCTATGCCCCGACCTTGTCGGCCTATCACCGCGCGTTCGCCGATGAGCTGCGCGTGACGGTGGCCAGCCTGCCGATCCGCGAAGGGGACCGCGTCCTCGACCTGGCGTGCGGCGACGGCGTCTATGCGCAATGGCTGGCCGAACGGGTCGGAGAATCCGGCACGGTGATGGCCGTCGACCTGTCGCCGGCCTTCCTGGAACTCGCGCAGCAAGGCATGAACGACGAAGCCCTGGCCGATCGAATCGGTTTCACCAGGGCCGACTTGCAGCACCTGCCGATCCCCGACGACGCCTTCGACCTGGTCTGGTGCGCGCAGAGCCTGTACAGCCTGCCGGATCCGGTCGAAGCCCTCCGGCGCATGGAGCGGGCCGCGCGGCTGGAGGGCATCGTCGCGGTGCTGGAGAACGACGAGTTCCACCACGTCCTGCTCCTCTGGCCGGTCGAGGTCGAGCTGGCACTCCGCCGCGCCGAGCGGTCGCGTTGATCGAGCTCTCGGACAAGCCGCGGAAGTTCTACGTCGGCCGACACCTCAGCCGCGTCTTCCGGGCCGCCGGGCTGGTCGACTGCCGGCACCGGACCTGGACCATCGACCGCCAGGCCCCCCTGGGTCCGGACGACCGCGCCTTCTTCGAGGGCTACCTCGAGGACCTCCGCGAGAAGGCCGAGCCCCACCTGGAGCCGGAGGTCCGCGACGAATTCGCGCGGCTGGCCGATCCCGATTCCGACGCCTATCTCCTCGACAGCCCGGATTTCACCGTCACCTGCCTCAACCACATCGCCTGGTGCGTCAAGCCGGGGAACCGCGAATAGGGCAGGGCGCGGGGGTTAGAGCGCTTAACGATTGAATTGCCTACGGAATGACCCCGTCGAATCGATATGAGCCCGACGCGCCAGCGAGTGAATTCCGGCGGTGATCATCGATTCACTCGCTAGCGTTTCGGGCTCGTATGAGCCGTCTGCAATCCAGGCGTTAAGCGCCCTACACACGCACCTCGGCCGACGCGGGGACAGTCGTCGCGTCCGGCATGCCCGCATGTCGCGGGACCTCTCAGCCTGCGTTCACACGATCCGGCCCTTGTGTTAGGATCGAAGTCGATCCCATCGCGACCGTCGCCCGGCCGTGCGGAAGTGAGGTCATCCCATGAGTACCGTGTCGAAGTCCAGGTCCCCGAGATCTCCGAAGGCAGGCTCCTTTCGCCTCGGCTATCGCTATGTGCGCGTCGTCGCCCCCGACGGCACCGAGACCTTCGATCAAGTGCCCCTGACCGAGGAAGACGTCCTGTTCCCGAAGATTGGGGATTTCATCGTGCAGCGAGAGGGTCACATCGACGACATGGTCTACCTGAGGGCAGTATTCCGGGCGCGACTGGCCGACAATCCGACGGCGGCGGTCGTCACCGATTCCGGGGTTAACTGGAACCTGCCGGGGGTCCGCCCGCTCTGCCCCGATGCCGCGGTCTTCTTCGACTCGAAGGAAAAGTACAGTTGGGACATCTTCAACGTGGCGGCTTACGGGGCACGGCCGGCCCTGGTCGTGGAGATCACATCGCCGTCCACGCGGAAGAATGATCTGGGCCCCAAGGTCCACTATTATCATCGGGCCAAAGTGCCGGTCTACCTCATCGTCGACTCGCGAGGACGAGGCGAGAAACGGCGCATCGAATTGATCGCCTATCAGTACACGCCCGAAGAATACCAGCGGATCCAGCCCGACGCGCAGGGCCGGATCTGGCTGGAGGCGGTGCGGTTATGGATCGGGGTCACGCGCGATGCACGGAGCGGCCTCATGCGACTGGCCTGCTACGAGCCCGAGACTGGCGAGGAGATCGCGGATTATACGGCATTAGCCGAGGCCTATCAGCGGGCGCAGACGGAAGCCCTCGCCGCGAAACAGGAGTCTCGGAAGGCCAAGCGACAACTCCAGGCCGAGACCAAGCGCGCCGAGGCCGAGACCAAGCGCGCCGAGGCCGAGGCGAAGGCCCGCGCCCAGGCCGAGGCCCGGATCCGCGAGCTGGAGGCCGAGCTGAAGCGAGCGCGCGGCCGAGGGAATTGAGCCGATCCGAACCGGCCGGAGCATCGGCGAAAGGCGGCCGATGATCGGGTATCATGGGGCGCGAAAGCCGCCGAGGGCAACCGCGGCCCGGCACCATCGAAGATCCATCCTCGAGGAGACTCCATGATGACGACACTCCGATCGATCTGGCGGTCCGAACCGGCCGGGAAGTCCCCGACTCGCCGATGGACCGTCGCGGACATCGCCCTCTGCCTGCTCATCCCATCGCTCGGGTCCGGCCAGGCCGCGAAGGACCAGCCGGCCGCCGGACCCAGGAAGCTGGTGCTGTTCGACGGCAAGAGCCTCGACGGCTGGAAGAAGGCCGACTTGCCACGACCGGGAGAGGTCAAGGTCGAGGACGGCCGGATCCTCATGAAAGCCGGCGGCTCGATGACCGGCATCACGACCACGCGCCAGGACCTCCCCAGGGTCGATTACGAGCTGAGCTACGAGGCGATGCGGATCGAAGGCGCCGACTTCTTCGCGGCGGCGACGTTCCCGGTCGACCAGTCGTACATCACGCTGGTCAACGGCGGATGGGGCGGCAACGTGACCGGCCTCTCCAGCCTCAACGGCATGGACGCCTCGGAGAACGAGACCACGTGCACCATCAAGTACGAGGACAAGACCTGGTATCGCTTCCGCGTCCGCGTCACCGGCAAGGTGATCCGCTGCTGGGTCGACGACAAGGAGATCATCGCCGTGGATTACCAGGACCGTCGGGTCGGCACGCGTCTCGAGACGCGCGCGAACGAGCCGCTGGGCTTCGCCACCTGGCACACCGGCGGCGCCCTGCGCAAGATCGAGGTCCGCACGCTCACGCCCGACGAGATCGCAACCGCGAACAAGATCGAATGACCGATCACCGCGGGATCCATTCCGCATCGCCGTAGAACGGAATTCATTCCGTTTCTCAAGGACGCCGAGCCGACTCGGCTCACGAACGAAACGGAATGAATCCGTAGCCCGGCCTCCCTCAATACGAGTCGGAGCTGACGACCTCGCCGCCGTTGCGGCTAGAGAGCTTCTGGTAGACGCCGTACTGCGTACCGGCCGTGAGGACCAGGTAACCGTTGGTGTCGGCCGCACCAACGGGGAAGCCGGTCGCCGGGTTGAACGGCCAGCTGCTGATCGAGTCCTTGAGGAAGTGGACCGACCCGTCGGCAAACGCGAAGTTCGCGCCCCCGGGATGGAAGCTCGACGCCGCGCTGTCATACGAGCTGGAATACTCCTCGGAAACGTAGGGCACTTTGTTGAAGGGATTCATCGGATAGAGCGTGGTGAAGATCGTATCCGTGGAAAGCGCGTCGCCCCACCAGCAGTAGCAGTTCTGGTCCGGCATCGGGAACTTGCCGTTCGCCCGCTCGCTGAACATGATCGTGTTGCTCGTCCCGTCGGTGATGCTCGAGATCGGCAGTGCTTGGTTGAAGATGAACATCCCGACCAGCGCATTGGCCCGCGCCGTGATGTTCGGGTCGTTGGCGGTCGTCAAGCTCCAGTAGAACTCGATCTCCGGCCAGTACGTGCCGGAGCAGCCGGCGTAGCTGCTGAACTTGGCCGTCCAGTTGGTGATGCCTTCATAACTGCCGAAGACGAAGGTCCGGCCGATCCCTCCATCGCTCGGGCACCAGAGGGCCGATAAGCCGGTGAGATAGACCGACTGGTTCGCCGCATTCTGGATGTTGATGCTGAAGTTCACGGCATTGTACAGGGGCTGCTGCTCGAGTTGCCCCAGCATCGAGACGAAGACACTCTGCGATTCGAAGTAGACCCCGTAGTAGGGGTCGAACTGGATCGGGCAGCCGATCGGGAAGGTCGTATACGCGCTCAGATAGTTCTGCGCCGCGAGGCCGAGCTGCTTGAGATTGTTGGTGCACTGCGCGCGTCGTGCCGCCTCTCTCGCCGCCTGCACGGCGGGCAACAGCAGCGCGATCAGCACGGCGATGATCGCGATCACGACCAGCAGCTCGATCAGGGTGAAGCCTCGGCGTCCGAGGGTCCGACGTGGAGTAGGTGACATGAAGTCTGGTCCTTTCTGATCTGAGGAATTCGCGGGAACATGGTTACAGACTGATCCGAAGGGATATGACCACCGAATCTTCATAATATCGATCGACCGGCGCCAGCAACCGGGACTGCGCCGAGCCTTCCCGAGTCACGATCAGGGGGCCTTCTTCTTACCGGAGTCGCGGATCTCTTCCGCCTTCTTCTCGAGCCCCTCCGCCTTCTGACGCCGCTTCCCCCCGCTTTCCGTGACAACGGCATCTCCGCCGCAGCCGAGACAGGCCATCGGCGCGATCAGCAGCGACAGGGCGAAGGAGCGTCGATTCACAGGCCGCATCGGCCAACGGATCATTGTCGAATCCTCCAGGTTCTGGGTTCGCGGCCCTCGGCGGCCACGCCCCTCGGGAACGTTCTCGAAATGCCCTTTCGAATTCTCAACGTGAAATCCTAACATACTTGGCCTGGTCATGTCACGGCCCGAATGGATCTTCGGGAAACGCCAGGTCCATCATCAGGAACTGGAACCGGGGATTCGTACGCAGTGGGTCCAGGAGCGGTTCCCGCCGGATTTCTTCGAGGGGGACCATGCCTTTGAATTCGTCGGTCGACCGCGCCTTGTCCAGCAGGTCCAGGGCGCGGTCGAGGTCGCGTTGGGCGAGCTGCTGCCGGTCGGCCGGCGGTTTTCCCGGCTCCTGGAGCGCCAGGTTCGCCAGGGCGACGTGGATGCAGGCGGCATCGTAGTAGAGCATATAGTAAACGTAAGGACTCTTAACTTCATTACCAGCTCCAACCTCCAGGGTCTCGCGGACCTCATTTCCCAGGCGAGCCAACGCCGACAGATCGCCCAGGCGGGCCTTGCTCAGCGCGTGGAAAGCCCGAAACAACTCACCGACTTTGACGTCACGAGTTAACTCGACGACCTCTTCGAAGTCGGCGGCGGCCCCCTCGTGGCGGCCCATACGCATCAACGTCTCGGCTCGGGTTGCGAGCGAACGCGAGAGCCATGTGCGACCGTTTGAGAGGTCGCGGGGATCCCCATGCGACAGGGACCGGTACACCACGATCGCACGCCCCGACCACTCCAGCGCCGATTGGTTGTCGCCCTGAAGAAGAAGAGCATCCGCCATTTGCCGATAGGCGTGGCCCAGCGACGAGGCGATCGTCACGTCCTGTGGATGGTCGGCGGCAAGCTTCTCCAGGATGCCAACGGACCGTTTCAGCGCACCCTCAGCCTGGGAAAATCTCCGCCCCGTTTCATACGCTCCGCCCAGACCTGCGAGCAAGTTGGCAAGACGCAATTGATACCGGGTCACCTCAGGGTGATCCCGGACGAGGCTCTCCATGATTGTCACGATCCGTTCATTCGACGCGATGCCGCCCGTTTGGTCGTGGTGCAGATTCTCTTGCAGAACTAAACGACCGTGAAGAGTGGTCACCAGCAATTCCTGGTAGGCGATCACCTCGGGGTGGTCCCGGGCAAGCCGTTCGGCGGCGTCCAGGGCCCGGAGGGACTCGACCTCGGCTTCTTCAACGCGGAATTGATTTGTATGGATATTACCGAGAACAGCATGAGCATCGGCGAGTTTCGACCGATACCTAGCGATCTCGGGCCTCTCCTCCGCCAGCGTGTCCCAGAGCCCCACCGCCGCCTTGATCTCCCGTTCGGCCTCGGGCAGGCGTTCTTGGTCGCTCAAGACAGTAACCAGCTCTCGATGCGCCTGGGCCAGGGCATCGCGGTAAACCGGCTCGGCCGGGCGATCGGATACAAGCCCATTCAGGATCTCCAGCGCCTGCCGATCGGCGTGCTCGGCTGCGGCCGTCTGCCCCAGCCGCGACCGGATCCCGCCCACGCGCATGCCAGCCTGGGCCGCCTCCAACCTCACCTGGGGATCGCGGCTCTGGGGTAAGGCGAACCACTCATAGAACAGCAAGGCTTTCTCGAGGATCTCCCGCTGGTAATCATCCATCTCCTTCTGGTCTACCAGCTTGTCGGCCACGCCGGTGTACATCTCGTCGACAACCTTGCGGGCGAAGGCGAGGTTGTGCTCGGCGATGTCGCGCTGGCGGGCGACCAGCAGGTTGCCAACGGCCAGCGCCGCCACGGCCACGATCGATGTCGCCCCCAGGCTGGTCACCAGCAGGCGGTGCCGTCGGCCCCACCGCCGCAACCGGCGGATCATCGGCTCCCGCCACGCCGACACCGGCTCGTCGGCCAGCCAGTGCTCGATGTCGTCGGCCAGGGCCCGCGGCGTGCGGTAGCGCTTTGCGGGGTCGGTCGCCATCGCCTTGAGACAGATCGCTTCCATTGCGGGGTCCACCCAGCCCTTGAGCTGGCGGAGCGGCGGGAAATCGCCCCGCTCGACCTTGCGCAGCAGCTCTCCGAGATCGGCCTCCGTGAAGGGAGCACGACCGGTCAGCAGGCAGTAGAGCGTCGCGCCCAGGCTATAGACGTCGCTGGCCGGACCCAGTGTGTCGATCTTGCCGGCGGCCTGCTCGGGGCTCATGTACGCCGGCGTCCCCAGCCGTGCGCCCAGCTCGGTCCCACGCAGGTCGCTCCCCGACTGGGGGACCAGGGTCCGATCGTCCAGCGTCGCCGACGCCGGCGCGGACTCAGGCCGGCCCATACTCTTGGCCAGGCCCCAGTCCACCACCAGCGTCTCGCCGAACTTGCCCAGCATGATGTTGCCCGGCTTCAAGTCCCGGTGCAGCACGCCCCGGCTGTGCGCATAGTCGATCGCGTTGCAGACGTCGAGGTACCGCCGCAACAGCTTCATCAGCGCCAGGGTCCGCTCGCCGGGGTCGCGGCCTTTCTCCTCGGCCTGGTGAAACTGCTCGATGGCTGACTTGAGATTGTCGCCGCGGATGAACCGCATCGCGTAAAACGGACGGCCGTCGTCATACGTCCCCAGGCCGTAGACCGGCACGATTCCCGGGTGCTCGAGCCGCCCGGTGATCTCGGCCTCCACAACGAACCGGGCGCACTTGTCGCGGTCCACGGCATGGTCGATCTGAATGCGTTTCAGCGCCACGATCCGGTGCAATTGCTGGTCGCGGGCGACGTAGACCTCGCCCAGGGCGCCGCGGTCGTGGAACCGGACGATGCGGAACCGGCCCTCGGTGTCGGTGGCCGCGCTGCCCTCGTCCCAGCTCGCCGTACTCTCACTGTCGGTATCTTCATCGGCAACGCCGGTGGCAAGGCGGAGATAGAGCAGGCTGGCCTGGATCTCGAAGTCCGGGAGTTCCTCGAGGTCGTCGCGAACCGCGGGGACGACCGAGAGCACGGCCAGGCTCCGCTCGGCGTCGAAGCCGTGCTGCTGGAGGTGCTCCTGGACCAGGGTCAAAAGGACCGCATGCCGTGCCGGGGTGAGCGCTCCGCGGTCGAGGAGGATCTGGCCCAGCGACTGGGACTTGTCGGCGACCCAGGCGTTGAAGCCGGCCAGGAGGGCGTCGCGGTCGATGAAGTTATTCTGGAGGGCCAGAAGGCCGAACAGCAGGCTCCGTGCCGCATCCACGCGCGGCTTGCCCGGCCGATCGACACGACCATTCGTGCCGAAGACGGCATCGACGGCGGCGCGGTCGCTCGGGAACCGCCGGCGGTATTCCTCGGCTGAAGGCGTTTCACCCCCACCCTTGCGGAGTTCGCACTCGACGCGCAGGAGCTCCTGGAGCAGGAGCGTGCGCCGGGGGCCGGCTTGCTCCGCGAGGAAGTCCTCGATACGGGGACGGTCGCCTTGCTGTTTCCAGTCGCGCTCGAAGCGATCGGCCACCGCGTCGATCCATGTCTGCTCGCCAGGCTGGGCTTGGCTCATTCCGATCTCCACGGTCGTGTCCCCCTTATGGGCCGGCCCAGAGTTTGTGAAGCTCTCGGTTTGCGAATTAGAGAATTCTAACCCCTTGGTAAGCCACGTTTAATCCTTATTTACAATTCGAAATTTGTTATCCAGAATCGATTTCTTCATGGCTTCTCAGTACTGGTCGGAGCTGATGACCTCACCGCCGTTGCGGGTCGAGAGCATCTGGTAGACGCCGTACTGCGTCCCGGGGGCGAGGATCAGGTAACCGTTCGTGTCGGTCGCACCCGTGGGGAAGCCGGTCGCCGGGTTGAACGGCCAGTTGCTGATCGATTCCTTGAGAAACCGGACCGAGCCGTCGGCGAACGCGAAGTTCGCGCCCCCGGGGTGGAAGCTCGACGCCGCACTGTCCCATGAGCTGGAGTATTCCTCGGAAACGACGGCCACCTTGTTGAACGGGTTGAGCGGGTAGAGCGTGGTGAAGATCGTGTCGGTGGAGACCGAGTCGGCCCACCAGCAGTAGCAGTTCTGGTCCGTGGTCGTGAACTTGCCGTTGGCCCGCTCGCCAAACATGATCGTGTTGCTCGTGCCGTCGGTGATGGCCGAGACCGGCAGCGCGGCGTTGTAGGTGAAGATCCCATTGAGTGCGGCAGCCCGCGACGTGATGGCCGGGTCGTTGGGGTTCGTCCCGTCCACGTAGTTCTCGATCCACGGGAAGAAGGTGCCGGAGCAGGCTCCGTAATCGCTGAACCTGGCATACCAAGCGGACAAGCCTTCATAAGAGCCGGTATTCACGATGCGGGTGATCGTCGGGTCACTCGGGCACCAGAGGGTCGTCAGCCCGGCCAGGTAGATCGTCTGGTTCACCGCGTTCTGGATGTTGATGCTGAAGTTCACGGCGTTGTACAGCGGCTGCTGTTCGAGGTTCCCCAGCATCGCGACGAAGACGCTGTGCGATGGGAAGTAGAGCCCGAAGTACGGGTCCCACTGGATCGGGGAGCCGATCGGGAAAGTCGTATATGTGCTCAGATAGTTCTGCGCACCCAGGCCGATCTGCTTGAGGTTGTTGGTGCACTGGGCGCGTCGTGCGGCCTCGCGCGCCGCCTGCACGGCGGGCAACAGCAGCGCGATCAGCACGGCGATGATCGCGATCACGACCAGCAACTCGATCAGGGTGAAGCCTCGGTGTCCGAGGTTCCCACGTGGCGAAGGTGACATGGACGTCCATCCTTTCTGAGGAAAACCTGGAAACATTGATAATGCCTGATGCGAATGGAAAATACAAAATTATGTTCACAATATTGATCGATTGGCGCCGTTGACCGGGACCTTGCCGAGATTTCCCGCGTCAGGGTCAGGGGACCTTCGTCTTGTCGGACTTGCGGACCAGGCCCGCCTTCTTCTGGAGCTCCTCAACCCTCTGACGTCGCTTATCCCCGGCTTTCGTGTCGACCACGACAACGTCTCCGCCGCAACCGAGACAGGCCATCGGCGCGATCAGCAGCGACAGGGCGAAAGAACGTCGGGTGAAGGGCGGCATCGGCCATATCATTGTCGGATTCTCCAGTCTTTGGGTTTGTGACTCCCGGCAGTCACGACCCGCGCGGGAACGTGCTCGAGATGTCCTTTCGATCCCTCAACGCGAGATCGAGGCGTTCTCGTCCTGATCGGGTCACGGCCGGAAGGGATCGTCGGGGAACTCCAGGTCCATCATCAGGAGCTGGAACCGTGGATTCGCACGCAGCGGGTCAAGGAGCGTTTCCATCCGCACCTCATCGAGTCGGATCATCTTCTGGAATTCGCCGATCGCGCGCGCCTTGTCGAGGAGGTCCAGCGCGCGCCCGATGTCCTGCTCGGCGAGTCGCCGGCGCTCGGCCGGCGGCCGGCCCCGATCTTCGAGCGCCCGCTTCGCCAGGGCGCAGTGGATGCAGGCGGCATCGTAGTAGAGCATATAGTAGCCCGTATATATGCTCTTTTGCTTTAATCCAAGCCGCAGGGTCTCCCGGACCTGATCGCCCGGGAGCGCCGGCGCCGATAGGTCTCCCAGGCGGGCCCTGGTCAGCGCGTGGAAGGCCCCGAACAGGTCGCCGTACATGGTGCCCCGGACCAACTCGAGGATCTCTTCGAAGTCGGCGAGGGCCTCGGCATTACGGCCGAGACGCATCAGCGTCTCAGCCCTTGCGGCCAGGAATTCCCAGAGTCTTGTCCTGCTGGCGCGATAATTGCGCGGGTCACGGCGCGCCAGGGACCGGAGCAGTGGGGCCGTACGACCGGACCATTCCAGTCCGGATTGGAATCGTCCTTGGAGAAGGAGAGTATCCACCATGACCCCGTACGTCCCTCCGAGTTCCGTGGCAATCTCGATATCCTGGGGATGGTCGGCGGCCAACCTTTCGAGGATGGCAATGGACCGCTCGAGCGCCTGCTCAGCGTCGGGGAATTTCCTTTCCTGGGCGTAGGTATGCCCCAGGCGATCGAGGGAATAGCCAAGGCGCCTCTGATACCTCGATACTTCGGGATGATCTCGAGCGAGGGATTCCGCGATCGCCACGGCCCGCACCGAGGACGCTTCGCTGCCGGCCAAGTTGTTGAGATGGGATTGAAACTCGACGTACCCACCGAGGATCGAGGATAGCAATTCCTGGTAGGTGATCGCCCCGGGCTCTTCCCTCACCAGCCCTTCCGCGGCGTCCAGGGCCAGGCGGTATTCCGCCTCAGTTTTCTCGTCGCGCGATTGGTTCCGATTCAGCCGGCCCAGACTGAAGTGGCAGCCGGCCAGTTTGGACCGATACTCGGCGCCTTCGGGCGTCTTCCGCGCCAGGGCATCCCAGAGCGCCAGAGACTGCTGGATCTCCCCCTCGGCCTCGCGCCAGCGCTCTTCACGCTCGAGAATCTCGGCCAGCTCTCGATGCGCCTGGGCGAGGGCATCGCGATAGACCGGCTCGACCGGTTGATCGACGGCGAGTCGGCTCAGGACTTCGAGCGCCTGCCGATCGGCCTGTTCGGCCGCCGCGATATTTCCCAGGCGGGACCGGATCGCGCCGACGCGGAGCCCGGCCCGGCCCGCCTCCAGCCGCACCTGCGGATCGCGGCTCTGGGGCAGGGCGAACCGCTCGTAGAACCCCAGCGCCTTCTCGAGGATCTCCCGCTGATAGTCGTCCATCTGCTCCTCATCGTCGAGCTTCTCCGCCACCTGGGTGTACATCTCGTCGACGACGGTGCGCGCGAAGGCGAGGTTGCGCTCGGCGATGTCGCGCTGGCGGGCGACCAGCACATTCCCCACGGCCAGCGCCGCCACGGCCACGATGAGGGTGGCCGCCAGGCCCGTCACCAGCAGGCGATGCCGACGGCCCCACCGCCGCAGCCGGCGGCGGATCGGCTCGCGCCAGGCCGAGACCGGCTCGTCGGCCAGCCAGTGCTCCACGTCGTCGGCCAGGGCCCGCGGCGTACGGTACCGTCGCGCCGGCTCGGTCGACATCGCCTTGAGGCAGATCGCCTCCAGCGCCGGATCCACCCAGCCCTTGAGCTGGCGCGGCGGCGCGAAATCGCCCCGCTCGACCTTCCGCAACAGCTCCGCCAGGTCCGGGTCGGCAAAGGGAGCACGGCCGGTCAGCAGGCAATAGAGCGTCGCGCCCAGGCTATAGACGTCGCTCGCCGGGCCCAGATCGCCGATCCGGCCGGCGGCCTGCTCGGGGCTCATGTAGGCCGGCGTCCCCAGCCGCGCACCCAGCTCGGTCCCCCGCAGGTCGCTCCCCGACTGAGGGATTAAGGTCCGTTCGTCCATCGTCGCCGACGCCGGTGCCGGATCCGGCCGGCCCATGCTCTTGGCCAGGCCCCAATCCACCACCAACGTCTCGCCGAACTTGCCCAGCATGATGTTGCCCGGCTTCAGGTCGCGATGCAGCACGCCCCGGCTGTGCGCATAGTCGATCGCGTTGCAGACGTCGAGGTACCGCCGCAACAACTTCAACAGCGCCACCGCCCGCTCGCCGGGGTCGCGGCCCTTCTCCTCGTCGCGGTGGAACTGCTCGATGGCCGACTTGAGGTTGTCGCCGCGGATGAACCGCATGGCGTAGAAGGGACGCCCGTCGTCATACGTCCCCAGCCCGTAGACCGGTACGATGCCGGGGTGCTCCAGCCGGCCGGTGATCTCCGCCTCGACGACGAACCGCGCGCACTTCTCGCGGTCCACGGCATGGCCGCTCTGGATCCGCTTCAGGGCCACGATGCGGTGCAATTGCTGGTCGCGGGCGACGTAGACCTCGCCCAGGGCGCCGCGGTCGTGGAACCGGACGATGCGGAACCGGCCCTCGGTGTCGGTGGCCGCGCTCTCTTCGTCCCAGCTCGCGGTCCGCTCGCTGTCGGAGTCGTCACCGGCGACATCGGTGACAAGGCGGAGATAGAGCAGGCTGGCCTGGAGGTCGAGGTCAGGGAGGCCCTCGAGGCCGTCGCGGACCGAGGGGACGATCGAGAGCACGGCCAGGCTGCGCTCGGGGTCCTGGCCGTGCTGCTGCAGGTGTTCCCGGACCAGCTCGGCGAGCAGCGCGTGCCGGGCCGGGCTGAGGGCATTGCGTTCGAGCAGGAGCTGTCCGAGGGATTTGGACTTGTCGGCGACCCAGGCGTTGAAGGCGGCCAGAAGGGCGTCGCGGTCGATGAAGTTGTTCTGGAGGGCCAGCAGGCCGAACAGCAGACTCTCCGCCGCGGAGACCGCAGGACGACCCGGGGAGGCGGGAGCCTCGCCGGCAATGCCGAAGGCGGCGTCGACGGCGGCGCGGTCGTCGGGGAACCGTTGGTGGTATTCCGCGGGCGTGGGCGACTCGCCGGCGCCGCGTCGCAGCTCGCACTCGACGCGGATCAGCTCCCCCAGTAGCATGGCGCGGCGGCCCCCGAACTGGCCGGCCAGATAGTCCTCGATGCGGGGCTGGTGCTCGCCGTGCTTCCAGTCGCGCTCGAAGCGATCGGCGATCTCGTCGATCAGGGTCTGTTCACCAGCCTGAGCCAAGCTCATTTCCGTCTCCCCGGTCGCACTCTGAGGCTCTCAAGTGATCGGTGAAAAGGGGCATCTCTTCCAGTCCGGAACGCTCGGAGTACCCCGGCGCGTGGTAACCCTTATCTTGATGACTGCGCCCCGGGGCCGTTCTTGGACAGGGCCGCCGTGAAATCCTCGTGGCCGGATCCGGAGTCCCCGTCGGGATCGACCTGGGATTCCGTCCCGTTCTAAGGTTCACCACTTGCCCAGTAAGCCCGGATCCGCTCCAGCTTCCGCTCGACGGTGCGGAGCGTGCATTCGAGCCGCTCGGCGATCTCGGGGTTGGTGTAGCCCTCGAGCTTCCACTGGGCGATCTGGCGCAGGGCGGGGTCGGTCAGCATCCGGAAGCGTTGCTCGAGGGCTTCGTTGAGCAGGGCCGCCTCGGCGGGCGTCGGCCCGTTCGAATCGATCCGGTCGAGGATCGCATCCGGCGTGTCACCATGCGCGTCTTCCGTGGTTTCGGCCCCCTCCCGACGGACATCCCGCTTCTCCTGGAGATGCCGGTTCGCCACGTTCCGGGCCTTGCGCAACGTGATCTGCACGAGCAGGTTCCAGAGCTGGTCCCGGCTCGCGAGGTCGAAGTCGCCCCGACGCTGTCGGGCGCAGAAGCTCTTGTACATGCTCTGGAGGACATCTTCCTCATCCTCCCGGCATCGGATCCGCGCCGAGAGGTGGTTGCGGGCCAGGGCCAGCAACTCCTTGAAATAGCGCCCCCAGACCAGCCGGGCCGCGACCTCGCGCACCGCCGGTTCGTCCGACCGCAAATCGATGATCAGTCGCGTGACCGAACCCTGTGCCCTCATCACACCCCCGGTCGCTTCCGGATACCACGCCAACCCGAGTGAACCGACCCCTCCATCAGGTCCATCAGGTTCTCGACCGAAAACCCGACAGGACGCCTGACAGAATTCTTGACGAAGTTCGGATCAACGAAAAACATAAGATTCCCTGATTTATTTCGAAATGAGATGTCCCTACCGCTCTTATGCCGTCTGCGTTGCGGCTCCCGACGTCGTCCCACAGTCCCGTCTTCCGCGGATGGTTGTCTCCCCCGGAAGCCGTGAGCGAGGGCGCCGAACGATTGGCAGAAGATCGTCGGACGGGGCCGGCTCCTACATGAGACAGTAGGAGGGGACTCCGTCCCCCGACCGTAGGATGCTCGGGATGACCTCTCCATCGACCGAGGCATCGCGAACCGCCGTCGCGGTCGCCGTGTCCATGCCACGCCCGGGATCGACTCCGATCCCCGCACGAGGAGGCTCGACCGATGACCGCGCGACGAATCATCATCACCCCATCCGACGAACTGAAGGTTCGGCGCGCCGGGTTCGCCGCCTGAAGGGCGGGGACCGGCCGGGGATCGAACGCGCATCCGTGACGGGACGCCCCGATCGCCCGGCGCGGATTCCCCTGGAGGCTTCGCCCTTCGGGCTCGATCCAGCCACCCCGAATCATGCGGCCGGGATGCCGGGGTGCCTGGGGTCAAGCCGGCCCTGCCGGCGCCGCCCCCAGGAGTGCCCCGGCGGGAAGATCTTCACCGTCGCGGCCTCACGACCCCGCCGATACGGTCGCATACGTCCATCTCCGAGGTCCGATCCCATGTCCACCACGACCCGACGCAAGCAAGGCGCGAAGGACGCCATCGACCGGACGATCCAGGAGTCGCTGCGGATCGCCGGGCGGCATCTCCGTACTCGCCGCGCATTCGAGAGCCTGCTGCACCTGGTCCGTATCCAGACGAATCTCCTGCGCCCGACGGGCGCCGGGGACCGGTCCGCACTCGCACTCCGAACCGAGATCGTCCGCGGCTTGCTGGCCCTGGCATCGCATCGCGACGACTGGCTCCGGCCGGCCGGCGACTGGCGGCCCACAGGCGACGGCCCGCTGCCGCAGTTCGCCTCGATGGCCCAGCACCTCCTCGCCGGCTACCCGGTCCCGGCCTTCATGGTCTCGGCCTGGTTCCGGGGCTGTGATGCCGAGGCGACGCGACGACAGGGCTGGTACAAGCACCTCGGTCTGGGCCGGAACATCCGCACGGCCGACATCCCCCTGGCCTTCACCCGGCGGATGGCCCACGAGTTCGCAATGGCGCCCGACCACTATTCGGTCGACATGGCCCTGCGATGGGGACAAGTCCGCGGCCTGGGGGGCTCGAAGGAGCTGGCCCGGGCGATCGCCGCCACGCGCCTGGGCCGATCGTTCGATCACGAGGACTTCTGGCGGACGGTGGTCCACTTCTTCGTGAATCACCCGGAGCTGGGACTTGAACACGTCAACCCGATCGTCGATTACCTTCACAACCAGCGGTTCGTCTCGCAGGAGGACACCGTCGAGGAGGGTGATTTCTCGACCGACCCGCCGCAGCCGAACCTGTCGATGAAGGGCCGCACGCCGCGATCGATCCTGCGTCAGATCGGCGAGTGGCACGTGCGGTTGAGGCAGCGGAAGAAGGTCCCGGAGCTCCGCTGGGCCCGATCGCCCATCGGCGAATTCCGGCTCCCGACCGACGAGGCCGGGGCGCGTTGCTGGACGATCCGCGAGCTGCTCAGCGGCGGCGAGCTCTACCGCGAAGGGGCCGCGATGCGGCATTGCGTCGCGACGTACCGACGGCCCTGCTGGAGGCGAGAGACCACAATCTGGTCGATGCGATTCGAGAACGCCGGCCGGCGCTACCGGGTACTGACGATCGAGGTAGACCCAACGACCCGGACGATCCGCCAGGCCCGCCGCCGCTCCAATGCCCTGCCGAACGCCAAGCTCCGGGGCGTCCTGGAGCAGTGGGCCACGCAGGAGGGGTTGAGGATCGAATGCTGAGGGGCGGGCTTCTCAACCCAATACCGTCGAATGAGCCTCGATCGCCTGTCCGGGCAACGAGTGCGAGGGCGTGCCTCGGGAGATCCGGCGGCGAGCGTGCTTCATCGATGGCACCCAGGTCCGCCGGGCCACGCGGTTCCGCAAGAGGTTCAAGACTCGAGAGGCCGTCCTGGTGGCTCAGATCTCAGGCAAGTTGCCCGTCGCCTCGATCGCTGGGGCGCGGGCGGAGTTCTGGAGGCGGACGGGCAAGTCATAAATCGTGTGGCCATCACGGCTTGCAAGACAGGCCGAACGAGGCGATGCAGCAGATGGCGGGGCATGACTCGTTTCCGGGACTCCAAGCTCACCGGTGCCCCGCCGCGGCTCAGCGTGTCTGTAAGGCGTCCGAATTCGTTGGGCTCATACAGCTTCTCAACTATGGCGTGCGTCGCTATGCTGGGGAATCAGGCCGCTCCCGGCTGGAAGCTCGACCGAACGGAGTCTTGTGTCGATGCCGACTGTCTGACCAGTCGGGCGTTTCCGATTCTTCTTCTATAGCAATGAAGGGCAGGAGCCGCCGCACATCCACATCAAGGCGGGCGAAGATGAGGCCAAGTTCTGGCTCGACCCGATCGGGCTGGCGGCCAACCACGGATTCAACGGGCGCGAGTTGGGTGAGATCGAACGGCTTGTCGAGCAGCACCGAGCCAAATTCTTGGAGGCATGGGATGAGCACCTCGGGTCGTATCAAGTCCAAGCCGCAGCGCGCCTATG
>JBKQHM010000718.1:0-7115 GCA_052148775.1 Isosphaeraceae bacterium
GACTACCTCTGGTCCAGTGGAACTGGAGTTCAAGCAGTGTAGCCTTCACCATACTTCGCAAGCCTTGCGGCACGTGGGTCCGGGCATTTCGTCGCCCACCGCCGCTTTACCAACAGGCTATGGTCCCAGTCGTCTTTCGATCTCAGGTAAGTTGGTCGGCTTAGGTACCTCCTCCCAAGTATCCTGCTGACTGAGTCAGCGATGACCTCACGGTTGTCATGGCGCACCTCGAAGACGTAGGGGTCGCGGATCGCCAGGCGCGGTTCCGCCGTCTCGGCGTTGGCGTGAGCAAGCCTGGCCAGCTTCGCCTTGTCACGCGACAGGCCGGATCGCTCGAAGTAGAGCGAGGCGATTTGCCGTTTCAGCTCGCGCGAGCCCCAGTTGCCACGAATGCACTCGATTTCGTAGGAGGCGCGTTTGAGTGGGTCCTCGACCGCCAGCAACTCGAAGAAGTGGCTGAACGACAGCCTGGTGATCAGCTCTGTTGCGGCGATCCCGAATTGTGGAGGCGCTGACTCCGCGATCGCCGGATCGCCGGATTTTCGCCCCGAGCGTACCGATTTTCGGATTGAGATCGACCAGGCCTTCGGCGGTGAGCACCGCGACGCTCTGAGTCAGCAGTTGGTCCAAGAGCTCGCCATGAGCGGTCCGGAAGTCGGCCAAGGTATGGTAATTGACCGAGACATCGCCGCAGATCCATTGATAGGCGGCATGGCGACGGCAGAGCTCATCGAGTTGCCGGGCGCTGCCGACGCCGTCGATGGTGGCGTAGAGCCACAAGGCCATGAGGATCTTGGGATCGATGGGTGGTCGGCCCGGTCGGCCGTCGACGGCCTTGATGGGTCGGTACAAGGGACTGAGGTCCAATCCCTCGACATAATCCCAGACCGTGCGAGCGGGATGGTCGGGCGGGAGCAAGTCGTCGAGGGCCGCGGCTCGGAAGACGACCTGTTCGCGGTTGGCGGTGCGGAGTCGCGGTTGGCCGCAGAGCTCCGGTGGCTCAGCCTGCGGCACGGACCCGCAGTCATCGGAGGACGCCTCGAAGAGCGACGGCTGTTCGGGACGGGACAGGTTGGGGGCGTTTGGAGTGTTCATGGAGACAGTATAGCGATAAACTTATGATGTGTCAATGTTTTTTGACGTAGCCAGGGTTTTTTTCACAAGCTCTGAGGCTACCGGTTCCATCGCCAGCCAGGACGCCTGGTCCCTGGAGGTAGGGCAGTTGAATCTTCTGGTTATTCGGAAGATATTCATATTCATTCAAAGTCAAGACGTTTCGATCATTAAGTCCCGAGACAGTTCCATAGAATTGGTTGTACCCGAAGCTGGAGTAATTCCCCTGTGGAAAGAGATACCCTGGGCTCTGAAGATCAGGATTCTGTGGAGTATTAATCGTGTGAGGATCGGTGTCGAACAAAACGATGCGAGTTCCGTTGAAGCCGGTATAGGTTTCGTCCGCCGTTCCCGCGCTCACACCAAGGTTATTACATGTAACTATGTACATATTGCTTATGGTGTTATACTGCATGGCGTTATCATAAACGTCGTATCCATTCCACGATGGGAAAAACCCACGCCATGCAGGTTCGTCGTGGACGGATGTACATAAACATCAAAGGACCCGGTCTGGAACGCTGCCTGATCGGACTGGCTGAGGGCGCCCAGATAGTTGCCGCTCGGATTGGCGGCGCCGAGATTCGTCACCGAGTACAGCGCATCGGCACGAGCCACGCCGGAGAAGAAATACACAATCCCGAAGGCCACTACGAGATGCCGAACAACCTGCAACATGGCCCGCATCGTCGTCCCTCCGTGGTCGAAATCGACGAGGATCCATCCACGTCTGTCGCCGCGCACGCGGGACGATGATTGTAAAAAATCGAAAGACTGTCAACGTAACTTAGCCAAAGATGGCGCTGACGGGTTTCCCCGCGGCGATCGGGAGCGGGCGGCCGAGGGTGTCGATCACTTCAGTGGCCGGGTCGATGCCCAGGGCCCAGAACATCGTGGCGGCGATGTCGTCGGGTGTCACGGGGTCGGTGGCCGGGAATCCACCGATCTTGTCGCTCGACCCGTAGATCGCGCCGGGGATCGTGCCGCCCCCGGCGAAGCGCACCGTGTAACACGACGGCCAGTGGACGTGGCCATCCGGGCCGAACTGCTTCGTGTTGGTCACCTTCGGCGATCGGCCGAACTCGCCCATCCAGACGACCAGAGTCTCCTCGAGCGATCCCCGCGCCTGGAGGTCCTGGATCAAGGTCGGCACGGTCCGATCGGTGACCGGCAGAAGCCGGTTCTTGAGCTGGTTGAAATTGTCGCCGTGGGTGTCCCAGCCGCCGTTGCCCTTGCCGCCGATCGACTGCGAGTAATAGACCGTCACGAACCTCACGCCCGCCTCGACCAACCGCCGGGCCAGCAGGCAGCTCTGGCCGTAGGTCGTCCGGCCGTAGTCGTCGCGCACACGCTCCGGCTCGGCCGAAAGGTCGAAGGCCTGCTTGACCTTGGGCCGGCTCAGCATCGTCAGGGCGCGCGCGTAGAACGCGTCGATCCCCCGCGCCGTGTCCGACCACGCCATCATCTCGGTCTGCTGGTCGATCAGGTTCTGGAGCCCGCGCCGGTCTTCGAGCCGGTCAAGCGAGAGCGAGGACGGTAGGCTGAGTTCGGGAAGCCGGAAGTTGGAGCGGTTCGGGTCCTGGCCGATGAAGAACGGGTCGTACGCCTTGCCGAGGAAGCTGGCGTGCTGGCCGGGCGTGACGCTGCCGTCGCGCAGGACGTGCGGGAAGGCGATGAACGAGGAGACCGCCGGGTCGTCCGACGGCCGGAGCCTGGCGACCGTGCTGCCATAGGCCGGGTAGAGCTCCTGGGTGTCGCGGAGCCGGATGTCGTCGAGCGGCGGCGCGTGGCCGGTCAGGCTGTAATAGGTCGCCGAGTTGTGGTTCCTCATCTTGTGGTGGACCGATCGCACCTGCGCGAACCGGTCGACGACCGTGGCGAACCGCGGCAGATGTTCGGTGACCGACAGGCCCGGCTGATGCGTCGCGATCGGCTTGAACTCGCCGCGGATGCCCGAGGGGGCGTCGGGCTTCATGTCGAACGTGTCCAGGTGCGATGGGCCGCCGAACTGGTGCAGGAAGATCACGTGCTTGGCCCGGGCCCGCGGCCCCGAGCCCTCGGCCGCCCTCAGCAGCGTCGGCAGATTCAACCCGGCAATCCCCGCCGCGCCGGCTCGGATCAGTGCCCGGCGCGAGAGTCGGCTCGTCAGCAGGTAATCGGGACAGCCACGCATCATGATCTCTCCCAGTAGTCAGTGGTCAGCTCAATTCGATCTCATCCTATATGCCAACCACCGACCACGACTGAGGTTCAATGCCGGAGCAGGAACTCTTTGCTGTTCAGCAGCGCCCAGACGATGTCCTCCCAGGCGGCGCGTCGGTCGCGGGCGCGGCGGAGATAAGCGGTCATCGTCTCGACCTCGGCGGGCTTCGGCTCGCGGCAGACCGCGGCGAAGTAGATCTCGGCCAGCAATTCGCGGTCGCCGACGCCGGCCGCCATCAGCCGGCCGATCCGGTTGTCGCTCGCGTCCAACTTGCGACGGACCGTCGGCCCGTTGATCATCTGGAATGCCTGCGAGAGCGTAGTCGACTCGGAGCGTTCGCATTCGCACGTCAGGAGCCGCTCGGGCTTGCCGAACGTCTTCAGGAAGGCGACCTCGCCGGCCACGCCGGGCAATTGCGCGGCCCGCGCGGAGTCGGGCGCGTGACGGAACCGCTCGGGGACCCCGAGCATCTGGCTGATGGCATCGAGCAAGACCTCGGCGGGCAGGAGTCGCACCGCCGCGTGGGAGAAGTTGGCCTCATCCTCGCGGTTGGTGGGATCGGGTGCCGCGCCGGCCTGGTACGTCCGCGACTTCATGATCCAGGCCACCAACGGTTTGAGCCTCATCCCGTGGTCGTGGAGGTATCCGGAGATGCTTTCGAGGAGCGCGGGGTTGGACGGCGGGTTCGAGTCGCGGAAATCGTCGACCGGCTCGACGATCCCCCGGCCCAGGAGGTGGAACCACACCCGATTGGCCAGGTTGCGCTCGAACTGGCGATTGTCCCGTGTCAGCCAGTCGGCCAGTTCTTTCAAGGCGTTGCCATCGGCGGCTGCGTCCGTGGGCTTGCCCCGGAGAACGGTCGGCCGGAGCGTCACGCCGGAACGCGGCTGGACGAGTTGGGGAGCGGTGCCGGTCAGGTAGATGATCTCGTCGCCGTTGATCTCGTGCTTGTCGAGGTCGTCCTTGCGGACGTTGTTGGGCTGCTTGCGCTCGATGTTGGAGAAGAATGCGGCCAGGCCGTAATAGTCGTCCTGGGTCCAGGCGTCGAAGGGATGGTTGTGGCATCGTGCGCACTGGAGCCGCATGCCGAGGAAAACCTGGGCGACGCTCTCCGCGGCGGTTGTGGGGTCGCGGTTGGTCCGGTAGAAGCTGGAGGGAGGGTTCTGCCAGGTCGAGCCCAGCCCGCCGACGATCCGCCGGACCAGTTCGTCGAGCGGCACGTCGGCGGAGATCCGGTCGCGAAGCCAGCGCTGGAAGACCCAGGCGCCCTTCTCGCCCATGGTCTTCTCCTCGTTTCGGAGAAGATCGGCCCACTTCAGGGCCCAGAAGTCGGCGAATTCGGGGCGATCGACCAGGCGATCGACCAGTTTACTCCGCTTCTCGGGGTCGCGATCGGCGAGAAAGGCGCGGGTCTCGGCGGGGTCGGGCAGCCGGCCGATCGCGTCGAGGTACGCCCTGCGGATGAAGACCGGATCGTCGCTCGTCGCCGAGGGATTGATGCGGAGCGCCCGGAGCTTGGCGTAGACGGCCCGGTCGATCGGATGATCGGCCGGCGGTCCCCGCCAGACGAACCCGGGCCGGTCGGCCAGGAACGCCAGGCGGCTGGTCCCGCGCCCGTTCAGGTATCGGACGGCGATCGTGGTCTCGCCCGGACCGTGGGCGTGGACCAGGCCATCGATCGAGAGATCGACTTTCGTGGGGTCGCTGACGTCGTACGCCGCCTGCCGGGTCACGTCGCGCGTGGAGCCGTCCTCGAACTCCGCGGTCACCACGAGTTGCTGGTCCAGGGTCCCGGGGGCTGCGAACCGCTCCGCCGGGAAGACGCGGAGCGACCGGACCCGTTGCGCCTCGGCCCGATCGTCGCGGCCACCCCCGGCGATCCAGCGCGACAGCGTCTCGGCCTCGATGGAATGGCGAAGGAACCGCAGTCCCCCCTCATGGAACACGCCTGTCGTCGGCTTGAGGAAGGCGAGGCTCTGCTCGGGTGCCAGGACGTTGACCCGACGGCCGAACTGGTCGCGGGTCAGGGAGTGGAAATCGAAGTTCGGATCGTCACCCCGAAGGCTGAGGCGAAAGCCCCCTTTGCCGCTCAGGTTGCCGTGGCAGGCCCCCATGTTGCAGCCCGCCTTCGAGAGCAGGGGGACCACATCTGTGCGGAAGCTCGCCGGACGGTGTCTTGTGGCATGCTCAACGCGGATTCCGGCCTCGACGGATCGACCCCCGCCGATCGCCCGGAGTATCCCACCCCCATCGGCGATCGGCCTGACGACCCCGTCTGGACTGACCGTGGCGATCCCCGCCGGTTCCACAATCAGTCGGCACTCGCGCGTGACGTCGCGGAGCGAGCCATCCTCCCGGCGGACGGTCACGGCAACCTGCTGTCGGGCCTCCGCACCCGAGAGCGAGACGGCAGCCGGTTCGATCGTCAGTGAGGAAGACGCCGGATCATGACCCCTCGCGATCGAATCCAGTTTCCCCGAGAATAGGATGAGGGCCAATAGACAGGGTAGCCCCGATCCCGATCCGGCACGGCCTCGTCGCAGATGGAACGGCACGGTTGTCCCCTTCTTCGTCCATTCCATCCGGCCGAAGACGGTTCTTCCGAGATTCATCGACGGCGAGTGGAGGGCAGGTGGTCCTGACCGCCTCCCCGAGTGGAAGCGTCGGGCAAGGATGGCATCACATCCGTCCCTAAATCCCCGCGAAGGTCCCGGAAGACGCGCCTTTCGCCAATGACTATTGACCAGTGACCAAGTTGTTTACTTGATCTCGTCGCTCGAGATTGTCTCGCCGCCAGCGCGGGTCATCAGCTTGTTCAGGACGAGCTTGTTGATCTGGACGGTGACGGGCCGCACGGTCCCGTCGCAGTAGGCGAAATTCACCTGGCCGGGATGCTTGCTCGCCCAGTATGTCCAGTAATTCGTCCCTCCGCTGAGAATCGGCTGGTTGATGGTCCGGTCGAGATTGGTCCGGACGACGGCGCTGGTGGCCTGCGACCAGACGCCGTAGGGGTAGATGCTCTCGCCCATGAGGATCGTTGTGGACGTACCGTCGGTGATGTCGGCCATGTTGACCTGGGAGTTCTGGTACATCATGCCGTTGTCATACACCACGCAGAACGGGTTCGAGCCGGACGTGCCGACCGGTGTGAGGCTCGGGCAATTGGAGTTCGTCGTCGCGATGAACCCGGCGGCCTGGTTCCCGCGGTAGTCGGACGGCCCGAGCTGAGAGGTCGAGTTCGACCCGGTCCCGGACGCGACCGAGATCGCCCGGCGATTGGACGGGCAGACGAACCCGCTGATGGTCCGTCGGATCGCCGTCGCATTGTCCGGCATGGTCGTGTACAGGTTGAAGTTGATCTCGTTGTAGAGGTTGAGCTGCTCCATCTTCTGGAACAGACCAGTCATGCCGCTCCACATATACGCCTGGGGCGTCACCCCGGTGGGGATGATGGTGTTCGTGCAATTCGGATCGCCGGAGGTCATGTTCCCGTTATTGTCGAAAGTCGGCGCCATGCAATACCACCCGGCGGGGAACGCGCCGAACGAGTCGTGGTATTCCTGGGCAGCCAGACCGAGCTGCTTCAGGTTGTTCTGGCACGACGTCCGGTTCGCCGCCTCGCGAGCGGACTGGACCGCCGGCAGCAGCAGCGCGACCAGGACGCCGATGATGGCGATGACGACCAAGAGCTCAATCAGCGTGAAGGCCGGTCTATGCGTCGACCGCTGAGGTTTTCGACTCATCAGAGTTCCCCCCCTAGGGCTCCATCGAGCGACTGTGCGGAATCCAAGCTCTTACA
>JBKQHM010000719.1:0-9651 GCA_052148775.1 Isosphaeraceae bacterium
CCGGAGGAAGCCGCCAGGTCCGACCGGCAATTCCTGATCGCGGCCTATTCGCGCTGGACGACCTCGAAGCCGTCGCCAGGTCCGATCCAGGCCCACGAAATCCTGGAGGACTGGCGCGAGATGGCCCACTGGAGTCAGATGCCCCGTTACGATCGGAAGCCGGCGACGACCTACGAGTTCGCGCCCGATGGCGGCTGGAAGCTGTTCGACATCACCCCCCTGGTGCGCGCCCAGGCCAAGGGGGGTCGCGAGGGCCACGGCATCCTCCTCCGGTTCCTGAACGAGGACCACAACGGAGCCAACTGGTCCGGCTACGACCTCGTCAGCCGCGAAGGGGCCGGCGAGTGGGCGAGCCGCCGGCCCATGCTCCTGGTCCTGGATACCTCAAGACCGAGGCTCCCCCAATCCCCGGTCGTCGACCCGGAGCTGGTCAAACGCTGCCCGTTCCCGATCGTCGGCACGGTCCCGGTGACGAAGGACTGCATGATCCTGGCCTATCTCCCCGAGCAGAACATCGGCCACGTCGATAACCTCGGCCTGGCGAACAACGACGGCGGCGTCCGCGTCCTGATCGATTGGCCCGAGATCCCCCGCGTTGAAGCCCGCGCACCCGACCGGCGGTTCCTGATCGCGCTCTATTCGCGCAAGACGACGTCGCGTCGTCCGGCCGGGCGTGTCCTGGCATTCGAGATCCAGGACGATTGGCCCGAGATGACCTGTTGGAGTCGACAGCCTCGATACAATGCTGAGCCCGATCAGCTATATCCCTTCATCGGCCGTGATGGGTGGACCCTGTTCGACGTCACGCGACTGATCCGGGACCAGGCCGGTCGCATCGGCAAGGGCCACGGCGTCCTCCTGCGGTTCCTGAACGAAGACTTCAAGGGGATGACATGGTCCGGCTACGACTTCGTCAGCCGCGATGGGGCCGGCGAGTGGGCGAGCCGCCGGCCCATGCTCCTGGTCGTGAGCGACCCGGGACCGCAGAAGACCCTGTCGAAATGACGAGACAGGCGCCCTGGTTCGGCGCGGGTCTCCAGGCCCCGCCGTCGGTGGGACAGAAGGTCTCCGGACGAGCTCGGAGTTGGAGACCTTCGGTCGGCCCAGTGGCAAGGTCGGGAGACCTTGCCACAACAAGGTCGGGAGACCTTGCCACAACAAGGTCGGGAGACCTTGCCACAACAAGGTCGGGAGACCTTGCCACAACTTTGTCCTCGTTCGCAAGGATCTCGGGGATTTATTCCCGACCCACCCCCGAGGGCTTGCTCTTCGACACTCGAATCGATCAAATAGGGCAGAAACGACGTCTGTCGGACTCTGCCCGGCGCGCACGGATCGATCGGAGAGTGTCGCCATGAGTGAACAGGCCACGAAGCTCGCGCGGAATGCCTCGACCGCGGTCATCTATCCGATCGGCGGGATGCTGGGCGGGCTGGCCGTCGGCGGGTTGCGGGCGAGCGGCCTGGGGCCGGACCAGATCGCCCAGATCGCGCGCGTGGTGAAGTGGGGCGTCACCGGCTTCTTCGCGGGGCTGGCGTTCGTCGTGCTGCTGACGTTCGCCTCCCGAAGTCAGGGCCTGGTCTCGATGCGGAAGCTGATGGTCCTCGTCGCCGCCGCCGGGCTGCTCGCCTGGTTCTTCGCGCGGGTCCTCTTCGGTGCGATCGGCTACGAGGGATTCTGATCCGGCTCCCCGCGTCACACGGAGATCTCGATGATGATGCCAACCCGCTGGTCGATCGCCGTCGTGCTGGGAGTGGTTGCAATGGCACCGGTCAATGCCCCTTCGAGCGGGGGTGAGCCAGCGGCCGTCGACGAGAAATCGATGGAAGCCTGGTGGGTCGACCTGGAGAAGGGAGACACGGTGGCCACTCGGGCGCTGCTCAATCTCGCCGATCGACCCAAGGATACCGTGGCCTTCCTCAAGAAGAAGATGAAGCCGTTGACGATCTCATCGGGGCAGGTGAAGGCGCTGCTGCTCAAGCTGGGCAACGGCAATGAGACCGTCTGGAAGCCGGCGTTCGAGGAGCTGGAGTATTTCGACCCGCGGCTGGCGATCGACCTGAAGACGCTGATGGATCGCTATACCGAGGCCCCGACCCGCCAGCGGATGGTGGAGGTCATGAGCGGACGTGAGGCCGAGTCGCTGAAAGGGAAGGAGATCGAACTCTGGAATGTCGGTCAGGGCGACGGGTTCAATTTCTTCGCCAAGCCCAATTTCGGCTCGTGGTGGGCCGAGCACCGGATCGAGCGGATCAACTCGGATTCCTGGCGCAACACCAAGAAGAAGTGGACGCGTGCCGTCCGTGCCATCGTGCTCCTGGAGCACATCGGCAGCCCCGACGCCGAGGCCATCCTCAAGGAGATGGCGACCGGCCATCCCGACGCCCACCCGACCAAGGTGGCCAGGGAAGCCTTGAAGACCCTGGCCGCTCGATAGTCGACGCGGAGGGGAGTCGGAGACCTTCGGGAGGTCGCTGCGGCGCGGTCGGGAGACCCGCGCCAAGCCCGGAGGTCACGCGGCGCGAGCGCAATCAGGCGGACTGGCCCCATTCCTCGGGCACCTACAACTCTCCGGACCCTCCGTCAGGAAGCTCCGGAGACCCCGGCCTTGGCCCGCGCGGCGGCTTCGAGGCGGTCGTGGTAATGGCCCAGGCCGGGGACTTCCAGGCCGGGGACCTTGGCGGTGTCGTCCCAGTGCCGGAGGCGGATGGCATCGCGATAATAGGGGTTGGCCTCGAATTCCGCGCGCTCCTCGGCATCCATGGGGCCGCCCTGCACGGACAGGCTGAGGCGAGAGGCCGGCGAGAGGCCGGCGAGGTAGGCGGGATCGACGGCGCAGAGGTACCGCTTGGCGGCGACGTGCAGGCGGATCGGCTCGACGACCTCGGGGCCGAATTGGCGGGCGAGCCATCGGCTGCCGGCCTCCTCGTGGTGGCCGTCGATGCCGCGATTGGCCAGGTCCTCATCCTGGCCGTCGAGCAGATGCCCCACGTCGTGCAGGAGCGCCGCGACGACCAGCGCGTCCGGCGCGCCCTCCTGCTCGGCCAGCTCGGCGGCCTGGAGCCCATGCTCGGCCTGCGAGACGGCCTCGCCGTGATAGGCCGTCTCGCCGCGCCTGGCGAACAATCTCACGATATCCTCGACGATCTTCATCGTTGCCATCCTCTTTCTTCGATGGGGCCGACGCCCCCTTGGTCCGCGAGTCCCCGAAAGGACCGAATTCGTATCAAGCAATCCGAAGCGCCGATCAATTTTCAAGTGCACATGATGACGCTTGAATCCGAAGCCTTCAATCCGACTCCTTGGCGAGTCCCGGGCCGACCTCGAGCAGGGCCTCGCCGGCCGATGGCGCCGGCCGGACCTGGTTGACCAGGAAGGAGCCGGCCGCGACGCTGGTGAGCAGGGCGACGACCGCCAGCAGATGGAAGACGCCCTGCCAGCCCAGCATGACGGAGACCTTGGCGACCCCCGCGCCGGCGAGCGCGCCCCCCAGATAACCGAGTCCGTCGATGATGCCGCAGGCGGTGGCGGCGGCGCGCTTGCCGCCCAGGTCGAGCGAGATCGCGCCGGCCAGGTAGGAATACGGGCCGATCAGCAGGAAAGCCACCAGCGAGAGCAGCGCCAGGGCCGCCCGTGACCGGCCGGAGAAATCGGCCGTGCCCAGGACGAACAGGGCCATCCCGCAGAGCGTCATGCCGGCGAGGATCACCGCGGCGCGGCCGCCGCGGCCGAACCGGTCGCCGACGATCCCCGCGAGGATGACCGAGACCCCGCCGAAGAAGGGGAACAGTCCGCTCAGGCCGGCCGCCGACGCCTTGCCCAGGCCGACCCCCTGGACCAGGTAGGTCGGCGTCCAGTTGTTGAAAGTCTCGCGCAAGAATGTCATGCCCACCGACATGAAACAGACCATCCAGAAGGCCGGGCTCCGCGCCAGGGTCGCGATGAGCGAGCCGGCCGACTCGGGGGCCGGGTCGTCGCCGAGGGCGCCGAACAGGTTGGCGGGATTCGTCTCCGGCTCGTGGAGGCCGAGATCCTTGGGCGACTCGCGGATCAGGGCCGCGTTGAGGACCCAGAGGCCCGCCAGCACGCCGCCCGTGACCCAGAAGACGCCCCGCCAGCCCAGCCCGGCCTGGATCAGGAAGCCCATGAACGCCCGCGCGACCATGTCGCCGAACAGGAAGCTCAGGCTGATCACGCCCATCACCGTGCCGTATCGCGAATACGAGAACCATCGCGACGTGATCTTGATCATGCCCGGCCAGCCCAGCGACTGGATCAGCCGGTTGGCGAACCAGACGAGCGTGAAGAAGGGGAGCGAGCCCCCGATCGCGAAGAGCATCGTGCAGGCGACCGCGCCGGCCATGCTGATCAGGTAGTTCCGGCGTCCGCCGAGCCGGTCGACCAGGCCGCCGGCGAAGAACTTGCCCAGCGAGTAGCCCAGCGTCCCCAGGGTGATCACCCAGCCGAGGCGGACGGTCGCCGCATCCGGGTCGATCCCCCGCGCTTTCAGGTCATCGATGATCAAGGGGAGCGTGACGGAGAGATTCGACCGGCAGAGGTAGAATCCCGCATAGCCCACGACCATCAGACCCACGGTGACATTCTGCCAGCGTACCAACCTCGTCGCGTCGCGATTCATGCACCAGGGCCTCCGCATCCCCATCGAAGTTTATCACAGGAAGCCGGGACCGACGAGCCTGTCATCGCCCCGATGGCGGGGCGGGAGCTTTCGAAGCCGCTGCGCAAGTGCTTGGAAGCCAAAAGTCAAGGTCCCGAAGCCCCGACCGGCTCGCGCCGGCGGGTCCCCGGGACCGCCGCCCAACCACGCGGTGGATTGTGCGGATCGGGCCCCGCATCGCGGCGGTCGGCCCGGTCGGCGGATTCGTCAGGTCTCTCGATCGATCTCGATCATCGGTGTGGCGGGATAAGCGGCCGGGGCTCGTCGAGGATACCGGGGCGGTGGGGGCCCGAGTTGCGGATCATCGTTCCTTGATCTCGAGCGAGCCCAGGTCAGTGGTCTCGGCCTTGACCTCGACGACCGTCAGCGGCGTGTCATCGTTGGCGTAACGACCCTTGAACCGATCCTTGGCCATGGGGTCGATCTTGTTCTTCCGGCGGTTGGGGCCGGCCTTCTTCTTGGCCTTGGACTTGCCCTTGGTGCCGGCCGCGGGCTCGTCCGTCGGCTCGTCGGCCGGCCAGGCGACCAGGACCTTGTACTTGCCCGGGGGTGCGCCGTCGCCGGTCGGCGAGGCGACCTCGAAGCTGCCGTCCTCCTCGACGATCGCCGACGGGGCGACGACCTCGCCGGACTGGGGCTTGCCATCGAGGTGGAACATCAGGAAGGCGCCCGCCGCCGGTTCGCCCTTGTACAACAGCTTGCCGTACGCGCGGGAGTAGCCCGCCGGCCGGTTGCTGCAGCCGGCGACCGAGAGCGTCGCGAGCAGCATGGCCGACGCGACCAGGAATCGTCGGTTCATCATCTTCCTCGGAATTAGATATAAGATTGCATATTTCTGAACTCGCCGCGGAGGCTGGCGTCGGGCGACGGAGAGGCCGGCGAGTCGGTCCGGGATGATCCCTCGCCCGTGGGCGATCGCAGACGAGCCGAGGCCCGGCGACCGGCGAGGACCGAAGGGTCCCGGCCGGCCGCTCGAGATTCATCGGGGGGCCGGCGCATCCGCCGCCCCATCGGGCTCAGTACGAGTCGGAGCTGACGATCTCGCCCATGGCGCGGGTGACCAGGGAGACCATCGTGAACGGATTGATCGACTCCTTGAGGAAGTGGACCGAGCCGTCGGCGAACAGGACATTCACGCCGCCGGGGTGGAACGAGTAGAGCTCGTTGTTGGTGGTGCAGTTGATCACGCAGGTGCCGCCATTACCGCGGATGCCGCTGGCCCACGAGCCGTCCATGTGGGCGTAGGAGTAAGGGTCGGCCCACGCGCCGCCGCCGCCGCTGACCGGGTTGATGATGCCGTCGACCGGCCCGCCGTTCTGGACGTAGATCTGTCGGGCGTGATTGTAGCCCACCGGGCGGGCATCCATCTCGCCGATCATCACGGTGTTCGAGGTCCCGTCGGTGATCGACGCGATCCGGACGTGTGACCAGGCGTTGCCGTACCCGCCGCCGGGGACCGACTGGGCGATGTCGCAGATCGTGCCGACGTCGCCCGACCCGGACAGCGCGGTCACGCCCGCGGCCGAATAGCCCAGGGCGATCGGGAGCCCCGAGTCGAAGCCCGGCATGGCGTAGTAGTCGGCGCGGCCCCAGATCTGGGTCGGCGGGTTCGCGACCGGCGGGCCGCTGCCGTTGCCGTAGCCGCACCACATCTCGTTGTAGTAGTTGATCGTCGCCGGCACCGGATCCGACGGGCAGATGTACGCGGCGATCGCGATCGAGTAGGCCGAGTTCTGGCCGACGCCCGGGAACAGGCTGCCCGATCCGCCGACGGCCGGCGGCACGTTCATCTGATCGAAGCAGGACAGGTTGAGGTTGATCATGTTGTAGATGTTCGATTGCTCGATGTACGGCAGGATCAGGGCCATCACGCCCTGACGCTCGTACTGCGCGCCGGTGAAGGCCGCCGACGGGTCGTTGTCCACCAGCGACGCGATGTTGTGCTCGACGTCCGGCGGCATGTAGCTGTTGGCGTTTTCGAAGTTCAGGATGCCGAGGCCGATCTGCTTCATGTTGTTGGAGCACTGCGCGCGCCGGGCCGCCTCGCGGGCCGATTGCACGGCGGGCAGCAGGAGTGCGATCAGGACGGCGATGATCGCGATCACGACCAGGAGCTCGATCAGGGTGAAACCCCGGCTGTTGGCCTCGAGGTTCGACGGCTTGTTCATCATCTTCATTCTCTCCGGATGGTTGGAAATCGGTCGGGAACCGGTCTGCAAGGACTGTCGCAAGTCGGCTAGAGGAATCTGAGTAAAAACATAATTACTATTTTGTATGCGTATCGGAGGCGGTCCGCATACGTGGCGGGATTCGCCGGGTACGCCAGATTTTCCCGGCCTTTTCGGAACAATCAAGTGAATTATTGTTGAAGATCGGGAAATCTCTCGAACCAAGACGATTTTGCTCGGGCGTCGTGAATCCGTGATCCGGGCGAATTCAGCGGCGGGCCGGCGTCGCGAACGCCTCGACGACGGGCCGCGCGATCCAGCATCGGGGGGGCTCGAGGCCGAAGATGTAGGCCACGGTGGCCGCGGTGTCATAGGTGCTGACCGGAGTGGTCAGCTCCTTCCCGGCCGCCACGCCCGGGCCGTGGAGGATCCAGGGGATTTCCAGCTCGGCCATGGACGTGCCGCCGTGCCCCTTCCCCTTGCCGCCGTGGTCGGCGGTGACCAGCACCACCGTCTTGCCGGCGATGCCGGCATCCTCGAGGCCCTTGAGAATCAGCCCGATCAGGCGGTCGGCCTCGACGACGGACTGGTAATACTCCGGGGTGCCGTGGCCGTGGGTGTGGCCGGCATGGTCGACGTGGTCGAGGTGGATGAAGGTGAACTGGGGCTTCTTCTCCTTCAGGTAGGCGACGGCCCGCTCGGTCGTCTCCACCGGCCCCTTCGGGTGCTCGACCTTGTCGGCGGCGTCGCGCTCGAACAGGCGGGCGAAGCCCTCCCAGTCGTGGAAGCAGGCGATCCGCGCCGAGGGCCGCTGGCTCCGCAGCAGGCCGAAGATCGTCGGGAAGGTCCCGCCGGACCCCACGGCCGTCGGCGCGATCTGGAACTTGTTCGGCTCCCAGTCGTTCGACGTGACCCCGTGCTGCTCCGGGCCGGCCCCCATGATCATCGAGGCCCAGTTCGGGCTGCTCACCGTCGGCATCACGCCGCGGGCATGGAGCGTGCTCGCACCGGTCTTCATCAATTGATGCAGGTTCGGCGTCGACGCCTTCCGGACGCCGTCGGGGCTCAGTCCGTCGACCCCGATGATGACGACGTGCTCGACGCCGGGCACCTGGGCGCACACCACGCCCCCGCTCAACATCGACAGCCAGACCGCCAGGCGGCCCAATCGCGACAACAGGGTCGCTCGGATGAATCTCATGTCGACTCCTCACAGGATTTCGCCGTCCGATGGCGCAGAGACGGATTCCGACGATTTCTCCTCATCGCGTCGATCCCGAGGCCCGGAGAGAGCGAGACAGATCCCTCAGACTGTATATACAGTTCGCCTCTCGGACGCGATCAATTGTCTCCGCGTTCCCGCGATACGCAAGTGAAATATCGATGAATATTCCACGTTGGATTCGGGTAAACCCCGTCCGCCAAGGGCCGGTGAGGACGCCCAGGGCTGGGGAAATCGGAAGGCATCTGTACTACACAGTTTCGCGGCGATCGTGGATCGGATACGATCGAGTCACCTTCCGTTCGGGTGATGACGCATGAGGATTTGCCGGGTGCCAGAGACTTTGGAGTATCGATGCCTACGCCGTCGCTGCCGAAATACCTGGATATCGCGCGGGCCATCGAGTCCGAGATCGTGGGCCGGGACAGCGCGAAGGTCCCGAGCTCGCGGCAGGTGGCGTCGGCCTACGGCGTCTCGGTCGTCACGGCTTCGCGGGCGATCCAGGTGCTGAAGGACCGGGGGCTGATCCGGACGGTCGATCGATCGGGCAGCTTCTTGACGCCCCCCGCGCCGACGGCCGAGGGCCGGGAGTGTTACGCGCTGGCCCAGCGGAGCACGCCCGGTCCGTGGTTCCAGGCGAGCCTCTCGTTCAGCCACGCCGGGTTCGCGGCCGTCGCGCGGCAGGAGGGGGTCCGGTTCGAGGTCGACCGGTTCCGGTTCGACGAGTCGACGCGTCCGGCCGAGTTCCATCGGCAGGCGCGTCGCGCGGCCGAGGCCGGGGTGTCGGGGGTCGTGTTCATGCCGTCGCGGCACCAGGCCGAGGCCGCCGCGCAGGACGAGGTCTTCCTCCGGTCGTGCCGCGAGGCGGGGCTGGCCATCGTCCTGATCGAGCGGAACCTCCGCGGGCTCGCCCGCCCGCTCGAATACGACCTGGTGGCGGCCGACGACTTCGACGGCGGGCTCCGGTGCACGCACCACCTGCTGGATCAGGGCCGGCGGCGGATCGCGTTCCTCACCGGCTCGCCGACGAGCAGCCATGAGGGCCGGCTGGCCGGCTATCTCGCCGCACTGCTGCACGCGCAGACCGGCTGGGGACCCGTCGTCCTGGAGCAGCCATCGGGCCTGGCCACCAAGAAATCCTACGGAGAGCTGGCCGACCAGATCCTCATGCACGGCGCCGACGGGGTCGTCTGCTACCAGGACTACACGGCGCTCGGATTGATCCTGGAGCTGCTCAGCCGCGGGGTCCGCGTGCCGGGCGACGTCGCGATCACCGGCTTCGACAACCTGCCGATCGGCAAGGCGTATTCGATCGGCGTGACGACCTATGCGTTCTCCGCCGAGGCCGTCGCGCGGCATGCCACGCGGCTGATCCGGTCGCGCGTCTCGGGCGACTCCGGGCCGCCCGTCAAGGTGCTGATCCCGGGCGAGCTCATCGTGCGCGAGAGCAGCCGGGCCGCCGAGAGTTCCGAGGGATGAGGCGAAGAGCCGCCAGACGGATCCGGCTTCGTCTTCTCGAGATCTTTACGAGAAGTCCGCGTGACCGTCCTGCAAACGTAAGCTGCCTGTAATAGTTTTATTTG
>JBKQHM010000720.1:0-5141 GCA_052148775.1 Isosphaeraceae bacterium
TTGAACGGCATCTTATAAGGGCCGCGAATAGTAAAAAGCGATGTACATGCATCAGCATTTAATTTGTTTGCCATGATACTGGCCCATGCATGGGTTGTATCTTTGGAAAACAAATAGGCTGACTGAACTGTATACCAACTTAATTCTGTAAGCTTATTAATAAAATCTGCGCCGTATGAATAGTGATAGATAAACAATTCAGGCTTTGGCCCCGGTTCATGATAGCAATTGAGAGTAACCACAAGGTCAACACCCAGCGTATTGCCCATTGTAGGAATCTGATATTGCTGAACAATGTCCCCGGCTTTATGACTGACAATCACACGCATTTCAGGATACGTTTTTTCAAGAGCAGCTTTTAAACTCAGTACACAGGCCATTGAACTAGTACTTTCAAATTGGTGCTCTAATGAACGCCCCTGATTGCGGGCATCGCCCGCAGGGACAAGCAGCACCGTCATAAGTGGAGCTTGTTGTGCCATATTTGTTTGCACTGGTTTTATGGTATTAGGCTTGTAATTAAAATACCAGCACATGAGATAGGACGGCGCCAAAAAAGCTAGAATAATGAGGCCCTTCAAAGGCCCAAATTTTTTTATCGACATTGTAAATCTGATGTTAAAAATTCTTTCAAAAATATGCCGGGTCGTCCCAGCGCGGGCAGTACACGGCAACGTCACGACGGACAGACTCGATCTCCGCCGCAGTATTCCGCATCCCTTCGCGCCAGGTCTCGGCCATCGAGTGCCACGACGACTCGTACTGTGATGCGATCTGCTCCTTGAGTGTCCGGTATTTCTGGTCGAGCTTCTGGAATTTCGCCTTGGCTTGCGCCTGGAGTTCGGCCACATGTCGGTCGTAGGCGTCGATGGCTTCGCGAAGGTCTCGTTGTTGCGTCGTCTGGACCTCGACCATGCGAGAGGCATAGACCTCGTTGATCCTGCGGAGTCGCTCGTCGCGCTGGGCCTCGGCCGCGCGCAGCAAGCGCGCGTGATTCGCCTCGTTCCGCTTGAGATCTTCGTCGCGGCGTGCGGCGAGCTGCTGTCGGGCATCCTTGAGCCGGTCGTCGACGATGCCGCGTGCGTAGGCGGCGAGGTTATCGGCATCGGCCAGATCCTGCTTGAGCGGAAGATAGAGCCGCTCGAGCTGATTCCTCGAAAGCTTGACGAGCCAGACCCGCAGCAGGACGGCGAGGGCCGCACCGGCTGCGACGCCGCCACCGATGCCCGCCGCGCCGCCGCCGGCCACGGCGCCGATCCCGGCCATGAGCCCGATGACCACGACGAAGACCCAGGCCTCGCGACCACCCTTCATCGACTTGGGGATGATCAGGCCCTCGAGGAGTTTGAGGGGCGTCTCCATCCGCGCAAGCCGGTTGAACACCTCGTCGACCGGATCTTCGAACTTGGCGTAGTTCTCCTCCGAGGCGATCGCCGGCTCGGGGTTGAGGCCGAACTTCGCGTAATCGGCGGCGAGCGCCGCGAGCCGCTCGCGATGCTGGTCGGCCATTCGGACCAGGTCGAGGATCGGCTTGACCGCCGCGGTATGCTCCTGGACCGCCTTGATCTGGGCGGATTCGAAGGCCGCGGCGATCTCGCTCTTGGCCCGACTGGCCTCATGGCGCGCCGATTCTCGGCCCCGGTCGAAGTCGGTGGCGATCCGCCGGCTCGAGCTGGCGAACTCGTCCTTGGCCTCGGCCTCGCCCCGCATGCCCCCTTCGACGATGGACCGTCGACGCTGTTCGTCGGTCGTCCGTCCCTCGCGCTCCAGACGCTCAACCTTCTCCTGTAGGTTTCTTCGCGCCCGTTCGTACTCGGCGTCCGCCGTGGTGTCACCCGAGGTGCGGGCCTCCTCGACCTCAGTTTCGGCGGCGGCCCGATCGGCGACCAGGCGTAGAATCTCCCCCAGCGCCCCACGTTCGCGTGCGAGGATATCCTGCGATGGGGAAGACGATGCCGAGGGGCCGGCATCCGGCACCGGGATCGTTTCCAGGGGAGTCGTGATGCTCACAGAAATTCGCTCCGGTCGGAACAGTCGCGGCGCACCTGTTCGAGGATCTCGGCGATGGCCTGGATCCCGTTCACCGCGGAATCGACGGCCGACTCCAGGGGAGCCAGGTACCGCTCCTCGAATCGCTGGCGAACCGAATCACTCCAGGTCGCCTCGGTCATCAGCCAATGCTCGCGCAAGACGCGGGCGGACTGGCCCAGGCGGGTCGAACCTGCAAGAACCTTGGCATTGGGCATGTTTTGTCACCCCATGAGGCCCACGAAAATCCGCGCCACCCTCGCCACGATCGCTCAGAGCTTGTGAAACGATCGGATTGCAGATTCCGGATTCGGGATCGTCCCAAAACCGCAGATTGACGGCGTCTCTGCCTTGACACTTGCGGCTCCTCTCCACACTCACCCGAAGCGTCAGCGAGGCTTGCCGCAAATCCTTGCGGCAGAATGGGAAAGACCCTCGCTCACGCTTCGGGTTAGTGTACGCGGCGGGCCGCGTAGGGCTTCTCGAACTGTCAACCTGCTGATCGGGTACTTTGGGACGATCCCCCGGATTCCCAATTCCAGAAGTCATAAGCCCTTGACACGCTAAGGTTAATATAAATTTGGAATCTGGAATATGTGATCTGGAATCGATTCTTTCACATCCTCTCAGAGCTTGTGAAACGATCGGATTGCAGATTCCGGATTCCAAATTTCAGAAGTCATAAGCCCTTGACACGCTAAGCTTAATATGCATTTGGAATCTAGCATATGTGATCTGGAATCGATTCTTTCACAGCCTCTCAGTCGATCGATCCGGACAACGGACGTTCATCAGCCGCATCCGGAGCGTCGGGCTCCTCGCGGATGGCCCGCGATGGCTCGCCTTCGGCCATGTCCTCGCCCGAATTCGGAACAGTCGCCGCGGCCGGGGCCTCGTCGAGCATTTTCGTCGCGATCGACTCCATCTCGGCGGAGGCCCGCGTCTTTGCCGGCTCGAGCCCAGACCCCGACGGCGGCTGCACGAGAAGATAGGCTTCGAGTGCGTCGATGAGCCGGCTGAGGAGATCCACCGCACTCGGAACATCGGTGGCGGAGAGGTCCTTGAGCCTCTGCACGCTCGCGTGGTATTCCAGGACGGCGTGCTGCAAACGCGGCTGCCATTTCCGCACCATGATCAGGCGCTTCTCGGCGTCTTGCAAGCTGGCCTCGGCCTTGTGGAGATTCTCCTTCTGCTCGCTCATGGCCGGAGTATGATCCGGACGTTTCTGGAGCTGTCGGCGAAAGAGCTCCGCCTTGGCCTGCGAGACCAGTTCGCGCCGTCGTTTGATCTGATCCTGCCAGTAGGCGGGGCGGTCCTGCTCGAGCCAGCGGACCGTTCGTCGCACTTCGGCCCCGACCGCGCCGAGGGCCGCCAGGGTATCCTCGCCATAGAGCGCGAGCGCAACCCGGAGATCTTTCAATGCCTCGACGGAATGAACCGAGACCTGGGAGCTCATAGGCGTCGTTCCCGTACCCTGACGAGCATTGCCGTCCGACCTCTACGTCCTCGACATGCCTGCATGGGCGAGACTAACAGAGACTCCCTGCGCTGTAAAGACTTCGGTACTCTCAGGTTCGTGAGAGTCGGTTGCCAGGGCCTCTTCGAGGTCTCAAATGGCTTTTTCGGAACAGACTCTCAAAGAGCACCCGACCGGGGAGACGCTCCTCGACCGACTTCGAGGGGACGCAAACCAAGCCTCTCGAACAACCTCCTGTCCTCGTGCGTTGCCGGGTTGGGCGTCGTGAGCAATTTCTCGCCGTAGAAGATCGAGTTCGCGCCGGCGAGGAAGCAGAGGGCCTGGAGCTCGCTGCTCATCGACTCGCGGCCGGCCGAGAGCCGGACGAAAGAGGCCGGCATCATGATCCTCGCGACGGCGATGGTCCGGACGAATTCCAGGGGATCGATCGGCGGCTCGCTCTCCATCGGGGTGCCTTCCACGCGGACGAGCAGGTTGATGGGCACGCTCTCGGGGTGTTCGGGCAGGTTGGCGAGTGTCCGGAGTAGCTCGGCGCGATCTTCCGGTCCCTCGCCCATCCCCAGGATGCCGCCGCAACAGACTTGGATCCCCGCCGCACGCACGTGAGCCAGCGTGTCGAGACGATCCTGGTAGGTCCGGGTGGTGATGATGTGGTCGTAATAGGCCTCGGACGTATCCAGGTTATGGTTGTAATAGTCGAGCCCAGCCTCCTTGAGTCGTTCGGCCTGCGGTCGCGTGAGCATGCCGAGGGTGGCGCAGGTCTCCAGGCCGAGCGACTTCACCTCGGCCATGATCTCGGCCACCTGCTCCACGTCGCGATCCTTGGGAGAACGCCAGGCCGCGCCCATGCAGAACCGCGAGGCACCCGCGGCCTTGGCCTTGCGAGCCTCGACCAGCACGTCCTCCTTCGCCATCAATGTGTTCGCCTCGACCCCTGTTGTAAAGCGGGCGCTCTGGGGGCAATAGGCGCAATCCTCGGGACAACCGCCGGTCTTGATGGAGAGCAGCGTCGAGATTTGAACTTCGTTGGGGTCGAAGTAAGCCCGGTGGACCGTCTGGGCCCGGTACAGGAGGTCATTGAATGGAAGGCGGTAGAGGGCGAGTACGTCCTCCCGGCTCCAGTCATGGCGGACGTCGGGGCGTCCGGGCTCGTCCTGCTTCGATTCGGCGTGGAAAAGCATGGGATTCCTCATCGACTATTGGCATCGGCTCAGGAGCAATAGACGAATTTCTCAGGAGGAAGTCAACCCATGGAGTCGGGTCAAAGATAGAGGACAGAGTCAAGGAAAAAGGACATTCTCGGGTCAAGGAAGGGAGATATTTTGAATCCAGCGCGTTCTAGGTCCAATACCTCGGCCGGACGAGCCCTTTCGGAAGCTTGGTATTGTGGTCGCCTTTCGCCGAATCGATCTGTTCTTGGGTGACACCGGTCGAGGTGAGGTCAGCACGGCTAAAATCGGCCATGCGGAGGTTGGCTCCTACGAGATTGGCATCATAAAAGTCAGTCCCAACTAAGTAGGTCGCAGAAAGTTCTTTGACAAACGAAGGCCAAGTGAAGCCTTCTCTCGACTCTCATGGCCGAAAAATCCCGGGTTTTCCGAGAGTCGTGTCCGGGTTCCGCTTTTGATCCGCTCAT
>JBKQHM010000721.1:0-2994 GCA_052148775.1 Isosphaeraceae bacterium
CTGAGGCGCGACTTGCAGGCGCCGGACCGGATGCTCGCCTCTGCGTTCGTCGTGAGCATGGTGGCCTGGATGCTCGTCGTCTGGCCGGCGGGCTGGCTGGCCGACCGTTACGGGCGCAAGCCGCTCCTGATCGCGGGCTGGACGATCATGGCGATCCGGCTCGGGCTGGTGTCCGTGGTCCAGTCGCCGGCGATGGCCGTGGCGAACCAGGCGCTCGACGGATTGGGCAACGGCCTGTTCGCGGTCCTGGCCGCCGCCTGGGTGACCGACCGGCTGGCCGACCCGCGCCGGGCGGGCGAGGCCCAGGTGATCGTCGGCTCGTGCCTGGTCTTCGGCTCGGCGATCGGCCCGGCGGCGGCCGGCTTCCTGGTCGGACCGCTCGGCTACCGCGGCCTCTTCGCCCTTCTGGCCGGAGTCGGGGCACTCGCGACGGCCATCGTCGTGGTCCTCGTCCCCGAGACCCTGGCGAAGCACGAAGAGCTCATCGGCGGACGGATCGTCGACCCCATGGCCACGACCTCCGACCTCTCGACCGTCCCGTGAGATCAAGATCCGCCATTCAACCGCGTAGCGGAAGAATCGACCGATATCGATCAAGACAATCGCAGAGGACAACCACGGAAAGCGCGGAATTACACGGAAAAGAAAGAGGTTCATGTCGATTAAGTGGTGGCACGGCGTTGGGCGCGGGTCTCCCGACCCCGCCCTTGGGCCCGACCGAAGGTCTCCCGCTTTCCTCACCACTCGATGGCCGACATGAGCCAATGATCCTTCTCCTTACAATCTGCTCGCGGATCGCAAGGACGCGACGGCAGTCAGACGGATATCAAGGATGAGGGAACCTGGGAGGTAATGACGCAAGTGACCGCACCTTCGGCCTCGATCCCCCTGGTCTCGACGATCTTCGGCTTAACCTATCTCGCGCTGGCACTCGGCAGGATTCCGGGTCTGCGGATCGACCGGGCCGGAATCGCCCTGGTCGGCTCGGCGGCGATGCTCGCCTGCGGCGTGCTCTCGATGCGAGACGCGGCCAGGGCCGTCGATTACGAGACGATCGTCCTGCTCTTCGGCATGATGGTGTTGGTCTCGTACCTCCGCATGGCCGGGTTCTTCGCCCTAGCGACGGAGCACATCGCCGACCGGTTCTCCGGGCCGTTCACCCTGCTGGCGGTCGTCATCGCCCTCTCGGGTGTGCTCTCGGCGTTCCTGGTCAACGACGTCGTCTGCGTCGCCCTGACTCCGCTGGTGCTGCACCTCTGCCAGCGCCTGAAGCGCCCGCCGATCCCGTACCTGGTGGGCCTGGCGACGGCATCGAATATCGGCTCGGTCGCCACAATCACGGGAAATCCTCAAAACATCATAATTGGATCGCTCTCGCACATCCCGTATTTGCGTTTCGCCGCTCGGCTGGCCCCGATCGCCTTGATCGGCCTGGTCTTGAATTTCGTCGTGGTGGCGTGGGTCTATCGCAAGACGCTGGGACACGCGGAGCAAGATCCTCCGTCGACCGACGATTCGTCGACACCGCGCGTCCACGGCGGCCTGCTCACCAAGAGCATTGCGGTGACCGCGGTCACGGTCGCCCTGTTCTTCGCCGGGCAGCCGATCGCCCTGGTGGCGCTCGTCGCGGCGGGCGTGATGATGCTCGACCGCGTCCGCCCTGACAAGATCTACCGGTCGGTCGACTGGCCGCTACTTGTCATGTTCGCCGGGCTGTTCGTCGTGGTCCACGCCTTCGAGGTGACCGTCGTCCACACCTGGGGCATGGAGCGCTGGGACGCCTTGCTCAGGTCGCCTGTGGTGCTGGTCAGCGGCCTGTCGGTGTTGCTGTCGAACCTGGTGTCGAACGTACCGGCGGTACTGCTTTTCAAGCCGCTGATGGAGGTCATGCCGCAGAAGGAGCTGGCGTGGCTGGCCCTGTCGATGTCGAGCACCCTGGCCGGGAACCTGACCGTGCTCGGGTCGGTGGCGAATCTTATCGTCGTGGAGAACGCACGACGCGCCGGGACCGAGCTGGGCTTCGTGGAATACCTCAAGGTCGGCGTCCCGCTGACGATCATCACGACGCTCGTCGGAGTCGCCTGGCTGTCGCTGGTCCACTATTGACGGGAAGGGGCGGAATTATGGTCGAGGCCGAGGTACCGGAATCCGACTCGCACGAGCGACACCCGCAACGGACGAGCCTCCGCGCGCTCGACGGCCTGAACGTCTTCCTCGCGGACGTGCGGGACGGGATGGGCCCGTTCCTGGGCACATTCCTGCGCGAGCATCATCATTGGGACGCCGGGCGGGTTGGGATGGCGCTGGCGGCGTCGCAGATCGGGACGGTGCTGGCCCAGACGCCGGCCGGCGCCCTGATCGACCGCATCCGTTGGAAGCGCTGGGCGGTCGCGATCGCCGCGGTGATCGTCGCCGCGGGCTGCGCCGTGATCTATCTGATACCGACGCTCGTGGTGGTCGTCGCCGTACAGGCGGCGATCGGGGCTGCGGCGGCGATCTTCCCCCCGGCCGTGGCGGCACTAACCCTGGGTCTGGTCGGGCGGGCGGCGATGCCGAGGCGCACCGGGCGGAACGAGGCGTTCAACCACGGCGGCAACGTCGTCGTGGCGGCCGTCATGGGGGGGGCGGCCTACCTGCTCGGCTACGGGGCCTTGTTCTTCGTCGTCGCCGCCATGGCGGCGGCCAGCGCCTCGGCCGCCCTCTTGATCCGCGAGGGAGACATCGACCACGAGCTCGCCCGTGGCGCCGACGACGGAGACGGGAAGGATTACGAGGCCATCGGCATCGTCGAGCTGTTCAAGGATCGTCGGATCGCGATCTTCGTCGCTTCGGTCGTGCTGTTCCACTTCGCCAACGCGGCGATGCTGCCCCTGGTCGGCCAGAAGTCCAGCGACGGCATGAAGGATAGCGCCGCGGTCCTGATGTCGGCATGCATCATCGCGGCGCAGGTGGTGATGGTACCGGTGGCCCTCGCCGCCAGCCGGCTGGCGGCGA
>JBKQHM010000722.1:0-6512 GCA_052148775.1 Isosphaeraceae bacterium
GCGTATCCGGCGGCGAGCTCGGCGGCGCTGGCGGCGCGGCTCCTGGGCCGCGACACCAGGGCCAGCGAGGTGGCGATCCGCTCCGAGCGGAAGCGACAGCTCCAGGAGGCGCTCGACCGCATGGACCTGATCGACCGGGAGGTGCTGGTCCTTCGCCATTTCGAGCAGCTCGGCAACGGCGAGTGCGCGCGGGTGCTGGGCCTGGGCGAGTCGGCGGCGAACAAGCGGTACTTCCGGGCCTTGAGACGTCTGAAGGACATCCTCTCGGCCCTCTCGGGAGGGTAGAAGGAGACCTGGTCATGAACGGCGAATCGACGGCATCGCCGGACGACGACGATCTCCTCCGTCCGATCGTCGAGTCGTTCCTGGACCGGTTCCGCCGGGGAGAACGGCCGGCGCTGACCGAATTGATCGCGCGCCATCCGGAGCTGGCAGGCGAGATCCGCGAGTTGATCCCGGCACTCGTCGAGCTGGAGCAACTCGGCCGCTCGACGGGCGGCTTCGACGAGTCCCCGGCGGGTCCGACGGGCACGCGGGGACCTGGGGACGAGGGCCCCTCGCCCGAGCGGCTGGGCGACTACGCGATCCTCCGCCGGATCGGTGGCGGAGGGATGGGGGTGGTGTACGAGGCCGAGCACGAATCGCTGAAGAACCGGGTGGCGCTGAAGGTCATGCACCCGCGTTTCCGGGCCGACCCGAAATACCTGCGCCGGTTCCACGCCGAGGCCCGCCTGGCGGCTGGGTTGCACCACACGAACATCGTCGGCGTCTTCGACTACGGGGCGCAGGACGCGGTCTGCTACTACGCCATGCAGTTCATCGAGGGTCAGCCCCTGGACCATGTCCTGGCCGACGTCCGTCGCCTCCGTGAAGACGGCACGCAAGCCGATGGTCGGCTCGAGCCCGATGCGATCTTCACCCTGCCGGCCGGGGCCCCCGCGTTCGTTCCATCGGCCGCCGCAAGAGGACTCTTGACCGGCCGATTTGCCGCGACAGGGCATCCGGTTGCCGGGACGACCGCGACCGGTGAGGCCGCGGCGGCCGCCGTCGCGCTGGTCGCGGGCGATCGAGAATCACGCCCGGCAGGGCTGCACGCGGATGAGCCGGCCCGTGGTGAGCCGTCGACGTTCGGATCGTCGTCGCTGATCGGCTCGGGCGAGCTGCGGTACTTTCGTGAGATCGCGCGGATCGGTGCCCAGGTGGCCGACGCCCTGGAATACGCCCATCGTCGGGGGGTCCTGCACCGGGACATCAAGCCGTCGAACCTGCTGCTCGACGCCCTGGGCAACATCTGGGTGACCGACTTCGGCCTGGCCAAGCTGGAGGAGGGGGAGGACCTGTCGCAGTCGCGCGAGCTGGTGGGCACGCTCCGCTACATGGCGCCCGAGCGATTCCAGGGCACGTCGGACCGTCGCGGGGACATCTATTCCCTGGGTGCAACGCTGTATGAGCTGGTGGCGTTGCGGCCGCTGTTCGAGGAGTCCGACCCGATCCGGCTGATCGATCGGATCCGCAACGACGCGCCGGCGCCACCGCGCCAGCTCGACCGGCACATCCCGCGCGACCTCGAGACGATCGTCCTGAAGGCCCTGGCCCGAGAGCCTAAGGACCGGTTCGGCTCGGCGGGCGAGCTGGCCGACGAGCTGCGTCGGTACGTCGAGGGGCGTCCGATCCGGTTGCGGCCGGTGTCGGTCGTCGAGCGATTCTGGCGCTGGTGCAAGCGCGACCCGTGGCTGGCCGGGGCGAACATCGCCGCGGCGGTCTTGACCACGGCGCTGGCACTGGGCGGGACCTGGGCCGCGCTGGTTTACCGCGGCCAGCGCGACCAGATCGGCAGAGATTACCTCCTCATCCAGCAGGCCGAGGCCGAGACGCGCAAGAACCTGTTCGACGCGTTGCTGGCCCGGGCCCGCGCCACGCGATACAGCCGGCAGGTCGGACAGCGGTTCGATGCCCTGGCGGCCCTGGACCGCACGCAGAAGATCGCCCGGGAACTGAGACTGCCCCCCGACCAGCTCGAGTCGCTTCGCGACGAGGTGATCGCCTGCCTGGCCCTGCCCGACCTCAAACCCACCAAGTGGGCCATCACCCGGCCGACGGGCATGGTTGGGATCACCTTCGATCCCACCATGACGCGGTACGCCCTGCGGTTCCACGATGGGACGATCTCGGTCCGCCGCGTCGCCGACGACCAGGAGGTCGCCTCCTTCCAGGCGCAGGTCGATTCCGACAACTGGATCTTCCGTTTCAGCCCCGACGGCCGCTATCTGGCGGCCTCGCATTCTTCCGACTTTGCCCTGACGGTCTGGGACGTCGATCGGCGCGCCGTCGCCGTGGAAGACCCGGGCCGCATCTGGAGGGCGGCCCGATTCAGTCCGGACAGCCGGCGAATCGCCGTGGCCCACGACGATGGCGACCTCCTGGTCTACAATCTGGCGACCGGTCGGCGCGGCCGGCGCTGGCCCGGGAAAGCCAGTCGTCTGGCCTTCCGTCCCGACGGGGCGCAGATCGCCGTCATCGACAATGAGCCGAAACCCCCCACCTGCCGGATTCTGGAGGGGGAGACCGGCCAGCTCGTCCGGACGTTCCCTTTGCGGGCTGCCGCGGATGACGTCGCCTGGAGCCCCGACGGCAGCACGTTGGCGACGCCGAGCTATGACTTCAAGATCGACCTCTGGGACACCACGACCGGGACCCGGCGGGCGACCCTCGAAGGCCACGACAATAGCGGCTTGTTCGCGGGCTTCCACCCCGCCGGCACGCTGCTGGCCAGCGATGGCTGGGAAGGTCGGCTACGGCTGTGGGATCCGATCCTGGGGCAACCCCTGCTGAGCTTGACCGGCGGCAGCGACACCCAATTCAGCCGTGACGGACGGATCCTCGTTTCGCTCGGGGACAAACTGATCCTCTACCAGGTCGACCCGGCTCTGGAATATCGGACGTTTGCCCATGCTTCTCATGAGCCGATGGATTATGCAAATCCGTCGATCCGCCAGGATGGTCGGGTGCTGGCCGTGGGGTCGAATCGGGGGGCCGTGCTCTGGGACCTGGCCCGCGGCACCGAGCTCGCCTTCCTGCCGATCGGCAACGCCTGGAACCTGATGTTCGAGCCGTCGGGCGACTTGCTCACCAACGGCGAGGTCGGCGTGCAGCGGTGGCCGGTTCACCTCGACCGAGAGCGGGGTGAATTCCGGATCGGCCCGCCGCGTTCGCTCCGGTTACCGGCGGGTTTCGGGACGATTGCCGAGGACCGATCGAGCCGGATCGTGGCCAAGGCCAACTCGGATTCTGCTTACGTCGCGACCGCCGAGCGGACGATCCGTGTGGGGCCGCTGGGCGATTGCCGTAGCGTCGCCATCAGCCCGGACGGGCAGTGGTTGGCGACCGGCAGTCATCAAATCGGCGGAGCCCAGATCTGGCGCATCATCGATGGCACGAAGGTGGCCGAGCTGCCCATTGATGGGGACACAGGGGTTAGCTTCAGCCCCGATGGGAAGTGGCTGGTGGCGGGAAATCCCAGGCCCCGGCTCTGGGAAGTCGGCACCTGGCGCGAGCAGCGGTCGATCACCGACGTCGGTGCCTGTTTCTCTCCGGACAGCCGGTTGTTCGTCGTCGTGGACCGGAGCCAGGTCATTCGCCTGGTCGAGGTCGATACCGACCGCACGCTCGCACGGCTCGAAAGCCCCGACCTGTGCACCGTGGCGGGGGTCGCTTTCAGCCCCGACGGGTCGCGCCTGGTGGTGACCACCAAGGATCGTCCGTCTCCGGCCGTGCACGTGTGGGACCTGCGGGCCATCCGCAAGGACCTGGCCGGCAGGGGCCTGGACTGGGACACACCGGCCTATTCCGAAGCGGACCCCGCGAACCCCTCGGCGTCCCCCCTGCCTCCTCTCCAGGTCGATTTCGGCGAGCTGGGCGCCCACTTAGTGCATTTCACCGAGTCGCCCACGGCGCTGATCGAGCGTTATACCGCGCGGCTCCAGAGCGATGCCAACGACGCCGACGCCTACCACCATCGCGCTCACGCTCTGGCCAAACTCAAGCGCTTCCCGGAGGCGATCGACGACTGGACACAGGCGATCCGCCTGCGGCCGGGCGACGCCCACTATCGGGCCATTCGCGGAGTGATCTACCGAGACCGGAACCAACTCGATCCCGCGATCGTCGACCTGGAGGCCGCGCTGACCCTCATGGAGGCCGAGCCAGCCCCCAAGCCCGATCCCTATATCGTCCGGGTATGGCTGTCGGAATGTTGCAACGGCCGGGCCTGGGAGCTGGCCAACGGCCCGGGGCCCAGGCGCGAGCTCGACCGGGCGGTGGAGCTGGGCCGTCGGGCGCTGGAGCTGGCGCCCGGCGAAGCCATGTACCTCAACACGCTGGGGGTGGTCCTGTACCGGGCGGGCCAGTACGGCGAGGCCATCGCGACGCTCGAGTTGAGCCTGGCCGCCGGCCGAGGCCAGTTCGACGCCTTCGACTTCTTCTTCCTGGCCATGGCCCACCACCGGCTGGGACACCGCGCGGACGCGAGCACTCACTTCGACCGCGCCCTCCGATGGCTCGGCGATCACAAGACCCTCGATGCGCGTTGGGCCGAGGCATTGACCGGCTTCCGCGCCGAGGCCGAAGCCGTACTCGCCGGCCCGGCCGGCGAGCTGCCCGAGGACGTCTTCGCCCATTGAGCGCCGCCACGGCGAGTTCGCTTCTCCGGATTCTTCTCTCAATCTCTGTCCAGACCGCCCCCCTGCGCGCAGTCCTTCATTTAGGGAGCGGCGCGAGACGGGTGGCTGCGATCTCACCGGACCTTCCGGCACGCCCGCTCTCGTGACGAACACTCCGGCGCGAAAGGACACCTGGTGATGCAAGCACTCGCCGCCTTGACAATCCGCCGCTTCATCCACCGAACTCCACGGGGAGGGCGCCGGCGGGCCGCGACCCGATTTCTGCCGGAGACGCTCGAAGACCGGGTGATGCCCACGGTCGTGTTCTCGCCGGCCTCGTACGGTACCGAGACCGCCACCGATGGCCACGGCGCCAAGATTTCCAATCCGGTGATCCAACTGATTTTCTGGGGCAGCTACTGGAACACGGCTCAGGGGCAACTGGACAAGGCCCAGGATTCGGCCCTCGCGGCGAGTCTGTCCTTCAGCACCTACTTCAACGGGCTCCAGCAATATATCGGCTCGACGCCAGGTTTCGGATTCTCGTCGAGTCCCGTCGTTGACGCTTCATCGACGGCCCCCACAACCGGCACCGCTGACAGCACCTTGACCAACGATGTCTTCGGGGAGGTCCAGAACGAGCTCATCAACTACAAAGTGGGTCAACCGTCCCAGTTCACCGGGTTCACTCCGATCTACGTCGTCATCACCCCTCCAGGATGCTATGACATCAATTCGCAGGGCGACGCATTGGGTTGGAATCAGTACGACACCCCAGTGGTCTTTCCCCCGCTAGGAAATTCGGGGGCCCAACTCGGAGCCGCGGAGGTGATCTGGTGCTTCGATCCGTCGGTAGGCGATGGTAGCTTGGCCACGCTGAGTGACCAGTTCTCCGTCTCCCTGGGACATGAGTTGACCGAGATTATGACCGACCCGCACCAGGACGCCACGGGTGTTACCGTCGGATCGGCTCCCAACATCGCTCAGATCTGCGACAACGAAGCCGAGCTTCTGAGCTATCGCCTTGACGGACCGACCGGCTACCTGGTCCAGTCGTTCTGGTCTCAGCAAAACGGAGCGTTCATTGTTCCGGACGGGAACTCGTACCAGTTCGCCGTGAGCGGCGGCTCCCAGACGCAATTCACCGAAGGATCGAGTTCGACGCTCACCATCAACGGCGGCCAGGCCGGCGCGAACACGTCCGACACGATCACGCTCAGCAACGCGAACGGAGCGGTCACCGCGACGCTCGACGGCCAGACCGTCCAGTTCGATCCGGGAGCCATCTCGAACGTTGTCATCAATGCCACTTCGGTGTCCACGACCGTCAACCTCGATGGCACCTGGAACGCGACCGACAGCCTGACGATCAACGACAACGGCAACAATCCGGTCACGATTAACGTAAGCCCGGACGCCCACAACCTCACTCAGAACTTCAAGGGCGCCTCGATCACCGTGAGCGACCCACACCATCAGACCGTCCTGAACCTTGACAATCAAACCGCCACGCTCAACCAAAGTTGGGTCCTGGGTTCAACGACCTACGGCCTGGACGGTTCCACCTTGGTGACCTACTCCTCCGGCGTTCCGGAGCAGGTCAACGTGAACACCGGTCTCGGCGCCGATACCGTCGACATCGAGGGTACGTCGTGCCCGACTCACGTGAACTTCGACGGCGCCGGCAACGTCGTCTCTCTCACCGCGAACTTCCAGAACCTGATGGCGATCGGGAACCCGGTCTATCTGAACGGCTCGATCAGCACTTTGAGCTTCGACGACAGGGCCAACTCCGCCTCCGAGAATGTCTCGTTCGAGAACGGCGAATTCTCGGAGAATTACGTGGCCCCGATC
>JBKQHM010000723.1:0-7567 GCA_052148775.1 Isosphaeraceae bacterium
GAAGTCGCGCTCCAGGTGGTCTCCGTTGCGCGAGACCAGGTCCCAGGGGCGTACCATCCACTCGCCGCCGAGCTCCGTCCCGCCATACTTCCGCGCGACCCGCTCGAACCAGGCGTCGACGCAATGCGGCTCGAGCGAGACGGCATCCTCCGGACCCACCAGCGCGCAGCACGGCTGGCTGTCGCACAGTCCCACCCACGGACCATACTCGTCGATCGACCGCAAGTCCTGTGGCGGGACCCATCGACTGTTGGCGACGACGACGGGGCCCCGCGCCAGCCAGTCGCGATCGTTGACCACGTTATGGGGATCCCGGTGGCGCTGCACGCCCACGAGATACGTCCGGATCACGCTCCCCCGTCGCTGCGGGCCCGGCCCGACGCCGAACGCCCGTGCGATCTTGTTTCCGATCGTGGTGGCACCCAGGAGCAGCTCGTGCACCGGACGGGTCAGGGTCAGCGGCTCGAGACCACTCGCGGCGATGTCTTCGACCAGGCACAGACGCATAGCCCCCTCCTGTGGTTAGCTCTGACAGACGAACCCTAGAACATCGAGATCGAAATGTCGTCGACAAGTTGTCCGTTCGTCGCAGGCGGCCGAATCCTGGCCGGCCTGGGTTCGAGGGTGAAGGGTCTCGGGAATCTTACCGAGAAGGTCATCCGGCGGCTAGATCGCCACCCCTCCTTTCAGATTGCCGCAGTCGGGCCGGAAACAATTAGTACACTCAGCTCGTCGGATTCGAGGTCCAGGAGGGCGACCGTCCAGGGTCTTGCCCGGTGCAGGGCGCCGGGATTGATCCATCGCGTCTTTCCCCGCCGTCGGTCGTCTCGACAATGAGTATGGCCGGTGAACAAGTAGTGGGGCTCCATCGCCTCGAGACGCTGGAGCTCGCCCTCCAGATGACCGTGAGTCACCGCCAGCCGGCGGCCACCCAGGGTGATCAGGCCGCCACTACCGAGGCAGGTGCCTCCAAGGCTAGCAATCGCCCGACCGAGTCCCTGGACATCGTCGTCGCAGTTCCCGAAAACGAAGTAACTCGGCCGTACCCCCATCTCGTAAACGACTTGGGGCACCGTGATGTCGCCACAGTGGATGAGGGCCTCGGCACCGGAATCGACCAGTAAAGCCACGGCGGCGGCGGTCCGCGCGACCTGATCGTGCGTATCCGAAAGGATTCCAACTTTCATGGCGAGACCCGTCCGGTTTGGAGGAACGATCCGAATCGAGAGGCCGTTTGTAAGGGTCTTGTAACTGGCACAGCATGGCATATCGGGATCGATCTGACCGATTTCGGCGGCGGTTCCCTGGCCTCTCGGCAATCGAAGCGTTAGACTAACGGAAGAGGGATGAGCCGTCATCCCCACCGTCTCCGCAAGCGAGCTTGCAGGATGAGTGGCGGATCACAATAAGGGATTTCAACCCTCTAAACGCCCCGCCGAGTCGACGGGGCGGGCGGCCGGGAGCGATCGACGACCGGCCGCGGGCAGCATGGGTGAAGGAATGGCCGTTGACCCCTTGGGCGTCCGGCGAATTTCCCGATGTTGCCCTGGTTTTACCCGCGACGCGCGGGGAGGTATCCCATGTCCACCATGACGAAGGTTCGGTCTCGCATCACATCCCGATCGAAAGCCGCCACGCCCGCGCCGAGCGCGACAAACGGGCAAGGCCGCAATTACCCCAATCCCAAGCCCATTCTTTCGGGGGACGAGCCTCAGGAGGCTTCGGTCAGTATGATCGAGGCGCCGGAATCGTGGCAGACAAGCCACGTCGAAGCCCCCGACGCGGGACGAGGAGTTTCCCATTCCTTCATCGAGAACGAGTATACCCACGGCCGTAGCAGGAGCTGAGCGGTCGGGCCAGGCGATATGGCCGGCCCGGAGGCCCCACCGCACCGTTCCGCCGGCCACGCCGTTGGATGGTGATTGCTTCGATACGGACATCGAATTCCTCTCCCCGGATTCGCCGTGGTAGAGCCCACGCTCCGGGGATGCCATCGACGCTCGAGAAGTTCATGCCCAATCCGGACGAGACGAAGCCTGGCGGGGCCGATTCTGATCCTCCCGACCTCGTCCCCTTTCCGCGGCAAACCCGGAGCTGAGGTCTCCCTCGTCTAACCGGAAATCGCGGGAGCGACCACGACTCCGGGCAAGACGTGTGCGTAGAGCCAGACGATCGCGCCCACGATCAGGGCCAGCAGGATACTATGCCGCAGCAAGGCGCGGAGCAGGCTCCCCTCCTCGCCGCCCTCGCCCGTGGCCGCCGCGGCGACGACGATCGACTGCGCATCGATCATCTTCCCCATCACGCCGCCGGTGGTATTGGCCGACGCCATAAGCACCGGATCCAGGCCCAGCTTCAGTGCGGTGACCTTCTGGAGATTGCCGAAGAGGACATTGCTCGATGTGTCCGACCCCGTCAAGGCCACGCCGAGCCATCCCAGGAGCGTCCCGAACACGGGATAGAATAATGGACCCGTCCGCGTGAATGCCAGGCCGAGCACGGCGTCCATGCCGGAATACTTCGTCACGAAACCGAGCGCCAGCATGCAGAGGATCGCGGCCATGGCCGGCACCATGCGCCGGACCGTACCCGCCAGGAGATGCGCCATCCCGATCGTCGGCACGCCGAGCAGATAGCCGCTTGCAACGGCCGCCAGGAACACCGCCGTACCGGTAGACGAGAGCGGGACGATGTCGACTTGCGCCTTCTCAAGGTCCTCCGGTCGAGGAGCCTCGTGTCCCGTCACAGCCTGTCCCTTGGCGACCTTCTCGTGCAACCAGGAGATCCTGGGCTTCCACGAGAGTTGGGCATCGAGCCAGTCCCTCACCGCCGGCGTTCCCAGCGGCTTGATCGCCGGGATTCCCCAGACCAGCACGGCGGCCGTCAGCAGGGCAAATGGCAACCAGGCTCGCGCGACTTGATGGGGAGCGTGGGCGTCGGTCTCAAGAGCCGGCGGCTTCGCCGTCGAAGTCCCTTCGGCGGGATCATCGGTCGCGAACCGCCAGATTTCGCGGGGGCGCCACAGGCGGATCACGACCACGCCGGCGATCAGGCTCGATACCGAAGAGACGATGTCCACGAGCTCGAAACCGACGTAATTCGACCACAGGAACTGAACCGAGGCGAAGGTCCCGCCGATGACCAGGAGCGGAACCCGCACCTCCCAGGTCTTACGCCATCCGGTCATCGTGGCGACCAGCCAGAACGGAATGACCAGCGACAGGATCGGCAAGATCCGTCCGGACGTGGCACTCAGGGCCTGGACGTCGAGCTCCGTGACCCGGCTGAGCGTCAGGATGGGGATGCCGATGCCCCCCCAGGCCACCGGTGCCGTGTTGGCGATCAGGCAGAGCAAGGCCGCCTGGAATGGCGGGAACCCCAACCCCACGAGGAACGCCGCGGAGATCGCCACGGGCGCCCCGAACCCGGCCGCACCCTCGATCAAGGCGCCGAAGCAGAAGGCCACCAGGACCACCTGGAGTCTCCGGTCCGCCGACAGCCGGGCGATCGATGCCTTCATGATCTCGAACTGACCCGTCGCCACCGTGATGTCATAGAGGAATACGGCCGCCACGATCAACCAGACGATCCGGAACAGCGCGAAGGCAACCCCCACCGCCACGCTCGACACGACCATCGAAACCGGCATCCAGAAGACACCGAGCGCCACCAGCGAGGCCGTGATCAGGCCCGCCAATGCCGCCTTCCACGCACTCGCCCGACCCGACGCCAGCAGGCCGAGCAACACCAGCACCGGAAGCGCCGAGACCAGTGTCGAGATCGCCCAGTTGTACATCGGATCGTAACGTTGAATCCACACGGCCGGTGATCCCTCGAACAATGTCATAGTAAGCAATAGTGCCGGTCCGATCCCGCTCGGGAAGCGAGGCAGGTAAGCCCTGCCGGCCTACCATACGAGATCATCGGCCGCCTGGATAGGGCCCTCCGAACTCGTTCAAACCAGGGAGGTTGTAACCGTGGGCCGGATGCATCGGCCGCGTGTTCGGGACGGTGCCGTCTTGACCGTGCGCTGGGATCGGAGTTAACTTCATTAGTCGCCCTCGTTGGTAGATGGCGAGGATGACCGGGTGACTTAGCTAGGAGCCTCTGGGTGCAAATCGAGATCTCGATTCGCCATGGTGCGTTGGACGCCGAGCAACATCGCTACTTGCATGATAAGGCCGAGAAACTGCTGAAATACTTCAGTCGTCTCATGGCGATCGAAGTGGCAGTAGACCACATCAAGCATGCGTGGGACATCGAAATCCTTGTCTCGGCCGAACATAAGCACGACTTCGTGGCCCGCGAGACGGGTGCGACGCCGGCAGCCGCGATGGATGCTTGCGTCCATAAGATTGAACAGCAGCTCCGGAAGTATAAGGAGCGGGTTCAGAATCATAAAGGCGAAGCGACCCTCGGCGGTTCTTCATACCTGGAGTCCGAGTCTCCACAGTCATCCGAGGGAACGGGAAGCGATCGCGACGAGGTCTGACCGGGGTATCGGCCCGGACCCAACACGCCACGTCGGATGCCGGCAGAGACAATAAGGGATCGTTCCGGATCGGGGCGGTCGCGGTGTTGTGCCGGAGGCCGCGTTTGGTAAGAGGACGACCCAGAGTCAATCGTCGGCAGGTCAACCCGTCGATGGAGGGGCGGATGAAGCTCTTGGATTTCGTGGTAAGAGATGCGATCGTGGTTGACTTGCAGGCCACGGGCAAGGAGGAGGCGATCCGCGAGATGGTGGGGAGCCTTCATCAAGCCGGCCGGCTGGGCGATAACGACGTGGAGAGTGTGATCCGGGCCATACTCGGTCGCGAGGAATTGGGATCGACGGGCATCGGCCAGGGGGTCGCGGTGCCTCATACCCGCCATCCGACGCTCCAGCGGCTGGTCGGTACCGTCGCCGTGTCGCGCCGCGGGGTCGATTTCGCGGCCCTGGACGGCGAGCCGGTCGACATCTTCTTCCTGTTGGTATCACCCCAGAATCAGCCCGGCGACCATCTCCGGGCGTTGGAAAATATCTCTCGACACCTGAAGGACGAGCGTTTCGTGAACTTCTTGCGGCGGTCTCAATCGCGCGAGAACGTGATCAATGTCCTGGAGGAAGCTGACCAGGGGTCATCTTGAGGGTCGATGGCGGCGCACCGCCGGCCCCTTCGGGCGGCCGGCCCGCGGGCCACGGTGCCTCATCAATCACCCCCGAGCGACCGTGAAAGAGTCGATTCAAATTCACGAATGCCGGATTGCAAATCAACTCGAAGCCGTACGTGACAGGGCTTCGTGACTGGTGAATCTGGAATTTGAAATCTTCGATCCGATTCTTGCACGAACTCCGAGCCTGACCGACCCTTCGGGGTCGAAAATATCTCGATCCTCGCCGACGCCTGAGCCGTCGGCGACTGAAGTTTGTTTGGAAAGAGCGCTCACCGCCGAACACGAGGACGATCAGGGCCGCCGGGGCTCCTGAAGACTTCGGCGGCTGCTTGTCCCCGGCCCAGGCCGATCGAGCCGCCGATGAGCCACGATACCATTGTCGCCCATCGCCAGGTCGAGATCACCAACACGCTGGGCCTGCATTTCCGGCCCGCCCAGAAATTCGTGGAACTGGCGTCGCGGTTCCAGTCCGATATTCGGGTCCGGTTCAACGGTAACGAAGTCGACGGTAAGGGCTTCCTGAGTTTGATGATGATGGCCGCGGAGTGCGGGGCACGCCTGGACCTGGAGGCACGCGGGCCCGACGCGGATGCGGCAATCGAGGCGCTGGCCGGCCTGGTCTCCGCCCGGTTCTATGAGGACGAGAACGGCCAGCCGACCGAGAGCCAACCGGGTCCGGAGCCGCCTCGATGAACACCCCCGACCGTCTCTCCGCCGATCGACGCGACGCGCGGCGTCGGTCGCCACCGCATCGCAGATGGCCGGCGCGGGGTGGTAAGTTGTCAACTCGCGTCATTGCTTGGAATCCTGGCATGCGGCGATCGGTCTTAGCGAACTCAACCGGGAGTCTCCCCACGCGGCCGATGCAGGTCCTGCGCGGGATCGCCATCAGCCCGGGGATCGCGATGGGCCCGGTCGCGGTGGTGGACGCGAGCGGCCTGCGACTGCCCGCCCGCTCGATTTCCGAGTCGCTGGTGACCGCCGAACTGGATCGGCTGGACCGGGGCCTGGAGGCGGCCCTCGCCGGCGCCGGCCGCGAAGAGGCCGACGTCCGCACCCGGTTAGGACCCCAGTATGCCGACATCTTGGCGGCCCATAGCCGAATGATCGCGGATCCGACCTTGCGGCGCGAGGCCCGTGCGCTCATCGAGCGGGAAAAGATCCCGGCGGAGCATTCGGTACTGGAAGTGCTGGAAGGCTACGCGACGCGGCTCGAGCAGCTCACCGAGTCGCACCTCGCCGCCCGGGCCGCTGACCTCCGCGACATCCAGACGCGAATCCTCGCCCACCTGATCGGCGAACGTCCCAGTTCGTTCCAGGACACCCTGGCCGCGCCCACGATCGTGTTGACCCACGACATGAGTCCCAGCGAGGCGGCGGGGCTGGACCCCAGTCGCGTCCTGGGTTTCGCGACCGAGGTCGGGGGACGCTCCAGTCATACCGCGATCGTGGCGGCGGCCCTCGAGATCCCCGCGGTCGCCGGCATGGGCCCGTTCCTGGATCGAGCACGCCCATGCCGCCTGGCCATCGTGGACGGAGACCAGGGGCTGGTGATCCTCGACCCCGATCGCGAGACCCAGGAGCGTTATCGACGCCTGGCCGCCGAACGATCGGCGCGGTTCCGGGTCCTGGCTCGCCAGGCCGACCTGCCGGCCGAGACGCTCGATGGCTGCCGGATCGAGCTCTGGGCAAACATCGAGTTCGGCGGCGAGGTGGCCGGGTGCCTCGAGCGCGGGGCGGCCGGCGTCGGCCTGTTTCGCACCGAGTTCCTCTTCCTGAACGCACAGGTCCCGCCCAGCGAGGACGAACAGTTCGAGGCCTACGCCGGAGTCGTCCGGTCGCTCTGCGGCCGACCGATCACCATCCGCACCCTCGACCTGGGCGCCGATAAGCTCGCCGGATTCCACCAGGGCGTCTACGTGGAAGCCAACCCGGTCCTGGGTTTGCGAAGCCTCCGGCTTTCACTCCGCGAGCCGGCGCTCTTCCGGACGCAGCTCCGTGCCCTGCTGCGGGCCAGCGTACTGGGCGAAGTGCGGGTGCTTTTCCCCCTCGTGACGACCCTGACCGAAGTTCGGGCCGCTCGCGCGATCCTTGAGGACGTGGCCGGAGAGCTGAGGGCCGAGGGCCATCCCATCCCCCCGAACTTGCAGGTCGGCGTCATGATCGAAGTGCCCGCCGCCGCCCTGATTGCCGAACATCTGGCGAAGGAGGTGGATTTCTTCTCCATCGGAACGAACGACCTGATTCAGTATACGCTGGCCGTCGACCGGACCAACGAGACCGTCGCCGACCTGTACTGCGCCTCCGACCCCGCCGTCTTACGTCTCATCGCGATGGTGGTCGAAGCGTCCCGCAAGCACGGGATCGATGCCACCGTCTGCGGGACGATCGCCGGCGAGCCGCTCTACACGAT
>JBKQHM010000724.1:0-6119 GCA_052148775.1 Isosphaeraceae bacterium
GGTTCCAAAGTGAGTGCCATGATTCTTCCCCACCCGAGAACAAGTCAACCAGCGGAACAACCTCGGAAGACGATTGTGGGGATTATAGGGCTTTTTCGAGCACCGAGACTATATCGAGGTTCAGGACGGACTTCTTGTTCGGGTCACTGACGGTGATCGATCCCGCGAAGTTCCCCGTGATCGACCGGGCGTCCGGGCTGACATCGATCGTGGTCGGGTTGTTCGCGACGTTGATCGTCAGGCCCGTGCCGGCCTCCCAGGTGCCGTCGACGTTGACCGTCGTGGACGCGGACGTGGCGTTGACGATGACGTTCGAGATGGCCCCTGGGTCGAACGAGACGGTCTGGCCGTCGAGCGTGGCCGTGATCGCGCCGCTCGCGGTGCTGCCGACCGTGATCGCATCGTTCGCAGCGGCGCCGGCCTGGCCGCCGTCGATCGTGAGCGTCTCCCCGGTCCCCTCGGTGAACGGCTGCTGGGTGCCGCCCGTCACGGTAAACTGGTACGAGTTCCCGTCCGGGATAATGTACGCATTGTTCGTCTGGGACCAGTGCGACTGGACCAGGTACCCGGTAGGTCCGCCGAGGCGATAGGACAGATTCACGGCTTCGAAGTCGCAGATCTGATCGACCTCGCCACCCGAAGTGGCTTCGACACCCGAGTCGTCCTGAAGCGGGTCGGTCATCATCTCGGCCAGCTCATGTCCGAGGACGTCCGAGAACTGGTCGCTGAGACTGCCCGCGCTACCGTCCTTCGACCAGGGGTCGAAGCACCAGATGATCGGCACGAATCCCGCAGAAGTGCGATTCCATCCGTTAGCGAGGCCGATCGAAGTTTCGTCCCGGGCCCCCGGCGGGGTGACGACGACATAGATCGGGGTATTCGAGCCGAATTGGGGTGGAGCCAATTGGTTGGTGCCGATCAGGTTCCAGAACTCACCGAAGATGTCGGCGATCATGGCGTCGTCAGAAATGGTAGTCGTGGGGGCCGTTGATGAAAGGTCGACGACGGGGTTCGACGAGACGCCGAATTTCGGCGTCGAGCCGATATAGGGCTCGAGCCCGCTGAAGTACGGACCGGAGGACAGGCTCGTCGCTAGGGCTTGATCGCGGGTCTTGTCCAGCTTCCCTTGATCCGAATTCCAGTAGCTGCCCCAGAAGATCAGTTGGATCACCGGATTCGCGATCTTTCAGCCGCCACCATCGGTGGTCGTCTCGGCACCGAACGTGGCCGCCGGGAATACGACCGTGGGCATCGCCCGGTCCTCGAGCGTCTCCACGAGGAACCGGGCCCTGGTCTGCCGTCGCCGATCGCGAGGGGCCATGCATCGGGTTGAGCGAATCGTCAAGGCGGCGAGCGATTGCATCACCTGGTGTCCTTTCACGCCGGAGTGTTCTTCGCGAGAGCCGGCGTGTCGGCAGGCCCGCTGACCTCAGTCATCCGCTTCCCCGACGCGCCACGAATGAAGGACTGCACACAGGGGGGTGTTCGGGACAGGAAATCGGAATAATCCGAAAAAGCGAAATGGCGAGTGCGAGGTCAGGGCGCGGGGGTGAAGACGTCCTCGGGGAGCATCGGCATCTCCGCACCGATAACGGCGCGGGCCTCGCGGAGCAGCAGGTGCATGAGCACGCCGTCGCGCCAGTTCCAGCGTTCGGGGACTGCCCGATCGGCCCCGCCCGGTCGATCGTGCAGCCGGATCGCGGCCCAGTTCTCGGCCCGCTCCAGCCAGCGTCGGGCCTCGACGGGTCGGCCGAGCCGATGCTCGACCATGGACAGGACCAGCCAGTCCAGGATCGGGAACTCAAAGCGGGGAGCGCTGCGCACGAGCAGGGTCTCGGCCTCGGCCCACCGGCCAGCGCGGTAGAGGGCCAGGCCCAGCACGTGCTCGGTCCATGCATCCGGCCAGAGCGCGAAGCGTCTCTCGGCGATCCGCACGGCCTGGGCGATCTCGGCTGGCTCGTCGGCGGCGAGCGCGCAGGTGTGCGCCCCGTAGACCAGCCACTCTCCCTCGTTGTCGTTGCGGAGGACGTCGAGAAACTGCCGGCAGGTCGCGCGGTATCCTTTCGCGTCGCCCACCGCGAGGCACAGGATGGCGTTCTCGAACCAGAGAAAAGCGTATTGCGCGGCGCCAGGGTTGGGGGAGCGCGCAAACTCGGCGGCCGCCTCTTCCCATTGGCCATCCCCGGCCAGCATGGCCACCTTGGCTTTCAGTCGCTCGAACGTTTCATTCGGGTGATGAAGGTCGTCGATTTGCACGCGTGCGAGGACCGGTGCCGACGCGTGAGCCGGATCCTCGTCGGAATAAGCGGGTGCATCCCAGTCGAGGCCCATGCCGGCCAGGTGCTTGCGAATGGCCCGCAGGTCCCAGACGTGCACGGCCGGGCCGTCTTTCGTGGTCACCACCAGCCGCGACCCGTCGGGGCTGAAGGCTGCTGCTGCCACGACGCACAGGTCCGGACTCTCGAGCCGCGCCCGCGTGCGGCCGTTCTCCGTCTCCACCAGGCGGATCACATTACTCGCTTCCTGGACCATGACCAGTCGGCCGTCGGGCGAGAAGCCGTAGGCCCCGTCGCCGATCGTCCGCACCTCGCGCCAGGTGCCGACTTCCCAGAGCCGGCTCGGAGCAGTCCCGGTCATCAGCCATTTCCCATCGGGGCTGAACGCGACTCCTGTTCCATAATTGATGGGCAAGTCGAAGACCTTCGTCCCATCGGCGGTCCGCCAGACCTGGGCACCGCGACTCTCCGAGTGGGTGCCGGTGGCCAGCCATTGCCCATCCGGACTGATGCTGACATAGCGGCAGTCGTCCAGGGGACCGATGCGGATCGTCCGCTGGGCCGTCGCGACAAAGGCTACTTCGTGATCGGCCTTGGCCAGGATCCGGCCCGATCGGTCCTCGGCGATACAACAGTTCCCCGCCGGGAGCGGGAGCGATTTCGGTGGGCCGATGCGGGATTCGCCCGGCTCCGGGTTGAGCTGGATCGGCCACCGAAGCACGCCCATCGAGCCGCTGGTGATCAGGTCGCCCGAGGGGTCGAACATCACCTGCCAGGCGGTTTCGATCGGCAGGAAGGCGAGTTCGGTGCCGCGGGCCAGGTCCCAGAGCACCACGCCCCGATCCGTGCCGACGGCGAGCACTCGACCATCATGCCGGACCGACACACCTGCATAATAGCACGGCTCGCGGAACACATGGGCGAAGGTCCGATATTCCGGGGCCGGTTTGACCTCATAGGGGATGAACTGGTCCTCCAGGCATCGGACGATCCGTCCGTCTCGGCTGAACTCGGGCCCCGCGAACTGGGACAAGCTCAGAAGGGGCCGGCCCAGAACCGAGTCCCAGAGCCGGAGCTGCACGGACCAGTCGGTGCTCGCCAGCAGGGTGCTCGAGGGATGGAAGGCCGCGGCGATTCCGGGATTGGCATGGCCTTCGAGGGTCGCACGTAGCGTGCGGGTCGCGACGTCCCACAGGTCGATCCTCCGATCGTTGCCGATCAAGGCGATCGTGGTGCCGTCGGGACTCCAGGCAACATCTCCCGCGGGAGTCCTCAAGGGAAACGCATCGACAATCCCGAGGGTCTTCGCGTCGTAGATCCTGCAAGCGGGGGGTCTCGCGGAATCGTCGATGACCGCGATCCGGGCCCCGTCCGGGCCGAAGGCCAGGTGAGCCGGGCTCGCGATCACGCCCCGGCTGCGCCGGGTCGCCAGATCGTGGATGACGAGGCCACGATCCTTGTGCCCCACGGCGATGAGCCGGCTGTCCGGGCTGAATCGTGCTGCGGTCGCATTAACGGGCCTCGATACGCGCACGACGGCCGCGGCACGGTCGACGTCCCAGACCGTCAGGGTACCGGCCGGATAATCGCTGGTCGCCAGGTATCGGCCGTCAGGGCTGAAGGCGAAGACGGCGATGGAGCGATCGCCGACGGCCGGGATACGAGCCAGTTCCTGGTCATCGGCGACGCGTCGGACCGAGATCGTCCCCTCGCGGAACCGCAGGGCGTACCGCGTCATGGTGGGATCGAAAGCGAATCGGATCACGTCCGGGGGCCGAGTGATGACCCGGCCGGTCGGCTGGAGGTCGGGCAGTGCCAGTGCGGCGATCGCCAGATCGCGCAGCGTTTCGCGCCGCGAGACCGTGTCCGGCCCTGGCGGAAGGCCGTCGAGCAGCTTCGCGGCCTGCCTCATCGCCTCGAGGCTCTTGAATCGCTGTCCGGGCTGTCGGCTCAATCGGCTGGCTCGGGCTTGCTCCGTGTAAGCGTCGACCGCCCGCCACTGGGCATCAACCATCGCCCCTTCCGAGCGACCACGCTCGACCCGCAACGCCTGGGCCTGGTTGTGGAAGACGATCGCCAGGACGGCCAGCACGATTGTCAGCAAGGCCGCGGCGACGTTGGCGCCGGCCAGCCACGGATCGCGCTTGCACCACCGCCAGAACCGCTCGACGACCGACACCGGCCGCGAACGGATCGGACGCCCCTCGACGAACCGACGCAGCTCGCCCGCGAGCTCCCCCGCCGAGCCGAACCGATCGCGCGGGTCCTTGGCCAGCGCCTTCAGGACGATCGTCTCCAGGTCGCGCGGGATGAGCCGATCGAGCTGACGCGGCGGCACCGGCGTCTCGCCGCGGATCCGCTCCATCAGCCGGATCGGGTCCGTCTCCTCGAACGGCGGGCGCAAGGCCAGCAGCTCGTAGAGCGTCGCCCCCAGGGAATAGATGTCGCCGCGACGGTCCGAGGTGCGCCGGAACCGCTCGGGTGCCATGTAGCGGAGCGTGCCCACCAGCTCGCGCGACTGCGACAGATCCTCCCCCTCCGCGAGCTTGGCCAGGCCGAAGTCGGTCACCCAGACGTTGCCCATCGCGTCCAGCAGGAGGTTCGACGGCTTGATGTCGCGGTGCAGCACGCCGCGCAGATGGGCGTACTCCAGGGCGTCGGCCACCTGGGCACCGATCCGTGCGATCTCGCGAAAGTACCGGTGCTCGCCCGAGGCGACCAGCGACGATGAGCCCGAAGTCGAGGGATCGGCCGGCCCCGGCGGTGCCTCGGCGGCCCCGGGACGCTCGGCGGATTCCGGTTCCCACGCCCGGATCGTGTCGGCCGGCTCCGGCGTCTCGCCGGTCGCGGTTGGCGCGGCGAACCGGCCGGTCAGGAGCCCCTTCACGGCGACCGATGGCGCGGGCGCGGCACCCGCCGTCGGCATGGTGAGGATCCCATCGGAGCCGAGCAGGCCACCGGCATGCGTGCCGTCGTCGCGGAGGCGACGGAGGTCGGCCAGGACATGGTCCAGGGGCTGACCCTCGATGAACTGCATGGCGTAGTAGCAGACCCCGCCCTGCGTCCCGTAATCGAAGACGCCGACGATATTCGTGTGGTGCAGCCCGGCCGCCAGGCGGGCCTCGGCGTGGAACCGGCGCAGGTATTTCGGGTCGGCCCGGTATCGCGGGTGGATGACCTTGAGCGCCACCCGGCTCTTGAGCGACTCGCGCTCGGCCTCATAGACCACCCCCATCCCGCCGCCGCCGACGCGTCGGAGGATGACGTAGTCGCCCAGCCGCTCGGGCGACGGGCCCTCGTCGCCGGATTCGCCCGAATGGTTCCGATGCCCCGGGGTCGGGATGAGGTCGCCGGTCGATCGGCCGATTTGCTCCAGCTCGACCAGGGCCGGGATCAACTCGCGTATTCGCCCGGCCAGGTCTGGATGCTGTGCGATCAGATCCGACAGCGCCGGCCGCTCTCCGCGTCGGAACCGGGCCAGGAAGGACTCGACGACCGGACCCAGCGGATCGTCGTCCGGCGCCGATGTCGATCCGTCGTTCATGGCCAGAGCTCCTGATCGCCGCCCGGCAGGGCCGAGAGCATCTCCTTGAGGCGGCCCAGGGCCCGGAGGTAGCGCTTGGTCGACGCCGTCTCGCTCAGGCCCAGCACCCGCGCGCATTCGCCGTTGCTGAGCTGCTCGAAATGGCGAAGGACCAGCACCTCCCGGTCGATCGGGTCCATGCGGTCGAGCGCCTCCTGGAGCTGTCGCTTCCGCTCGGAGCGGATCGCCACCTCGCTGGCCCTGGTGTCGCGGCCCAGGAGCCGCGCCGCCAGCGCCGCCGAGCTCGCCGCCGGATACGC
>JBKQHM010000725.1:0-4273 GCA_052148775.1 Isosphaeraceae bacterium
GAGACGGGGCTCCTTGCCGCGATACTGCCCCCCGTGGTCCGGATGAAGGGGCTATTCCAGGGCAAGGCCATCCAGCCCGAGGGGGACTTGTGGGATCATACACGGCTCGTCCTCTCCCTGCTGCCGCCGGATTCCCCGTTCACCCTCGCATTCGCCGCGCTCCTCCACGATGTGGGCAAACCGTCGACCAGGGTCTTCCAGCACGGGCGGTATAGCTTCCACAATCACGAACAGGCCGGTGCGCGGCTCGCCGACCGGCTCTGCCGTCAGCTCAAGCTCTCGAATACCGAGCGCGAACGGATCACCTGGCTCGTCGCTTTTCATCAAAATCTCGGGGAGGCCAAGCGGCACCGCGAGTCGATGCTCAAGCGGATGCTGGCCGAACCGGGAAATCAGGAGCTCCTCGAATTGCATCATGCCGACGCGCTGGCCTCCACCGGCGACACGCAGCATGTCGATTACTGTCGCTATGACCTGGGACATCAACCCGACGGACCCATCAATCCTCCGCCGCTGCTCACAGGGCACGACCTGGTCCGACACGGGCTCCAGCCGGGACCCCGGTTCGCCGAGCTCCTCGAGCGGATTCGCGAAGGCCAGCTCGAAGGACAGATCCACAGCAAGAAAGAGGCCCTCGAGTGGGTGGATCGACAACCCTCCTGATGCGGTGGATTCTGCGATGGACCATCGACGCAGGCTTCTCGACCGCAAGGCGCGGTCCGGGAGTCTAGACTCAACTCCCCCTCGTTCAGAGGTTGTCGGTCGGTCGGGCTCGGCCTAGAATGACTTCGCTTGAATCGAATCGGAACACAAGACACTTTCCCCAAGCGACGGTCCCATGCCATGCCTCGATCGAATCAATCCTCGGCCGCCGTCTTGATCAGTGGAGGGCTTGATAGCGCCGTCCTCTGCGTCGACTTGACCCGTGAATTCTCGAGGGTGGCACCGATCTACATCCGATCGGGCCTGCGGTGGGAAGGAACAGAGCTCGCCGCACTCAGACGTTTTCTTTCCCAGGTTGGAAACAAGGGGCTGGACGAACTCATCGTGCTCGACGAGCCGACGGCCGACGTCTACGGCGCACACTGGAGCACCAGCGGGAACGGCGTGCCCGGCTCGGAGACGGCCGACGAGGCGGTCTATCTCCCCGGCCGCAACTTGCTGCTCACGATCAAGGCGGCCGTCTGGTGCCGCCTCCGTGGGATCTCGACCCTGGCACTCGGCTGCCTCGGATCGAACCCCTTCCCGGACAGTACGCCGGCTTTCTTCTGCATGCTGGAGGAGTTGCTCAATCGGGCGATGGGAGGAGAATTACGGCTGATTCGCCCCTTCGACCGCATGCACAAGGACGATGTCGTGCGACGCGGCCGTGACCTGCCCCTCCACCTGACTTTCTCCTGCATCAACCCGAGCGGCGAGTTCCACTGCGGGGTCTGCAACAAGTGCGCCGAGCGGAAAAAGGGCTTTCGCGACGCCGGACTGACGGACCTGACAACCTACCTGCCACCCCACTGACCACGGACAACCATGTACCGAGTGACCCGCGAGATCGAATTCTGCTACGGCCACCGCCTGTTGAATTACGATGGGAAATGCCGGCATCTTCACGGCCACAACGGACGCGCGGTGATCACGCTCCAGGGCCCCGGGCTCGATCGGTGCGGCATGCTGGTGGACTTCGGCGAGATCAAGCAGAAGGTCCAGGAATGGATCGACGAGAACCTGGACCACAATCTGCTGCTTTGCCGCGAGGATCCCCTGCTTCCCGTCCTCCTCGCCCACGATGAGCGTGTCTTCGTCATGGATGACAATCCCACGGCCGAAAACATCGCCCGCCTGATCTTCGAGCGGGCCAGGGAATCCGGCCTGCCCGTCGTGGAAGTCGTTCTCTGGGAGACCGAACACTGCTGCTCCGCTTACTCTTCCGCACGATGAATCAACTCGGAAGATACTACTATTGGATCGGTACAGTCCCGGATCGAAGGAAACAGGCGACCGGACGGACTGAATCCTCAGCCCGCCGGCCGATCTCCCTTGTGATCCTTAGTGGCTGCCGTGGCCGTGCCCGTCATCGACGGCCTTCTCGGGTGCCGCGAATGTCTTACGCTCGTAGGGGAATCTCACATCCTCCACCCACCAATCGTAATTCCGCCCTTTCGGTAACCCTTTGAAGATCGCCAAGGCATATTGTTTCTCTCCGGCAGACCCCTTGTCGTCGGCGCCTTCGACCTCGTAAAGCGCGGTTGCAAAGTAAATGATCTGAGCACCGCTGTCATCGAGACCCTGCTGCTCGATGTCGACGAAATGAAGGTGGGTGCCCTTCGAGGATTCCAACCGCTTCTTGAGACTCTTGAGGGGCGCCAGCTTCTGATCGCGGAACATCTTCTCCTTCGTCTTGGCTTGCTCGTACTCCTTGAGGGCATCCTCGGGGGTCAGATCCTTCCGGTTATCCGGAAACTGCCCGTACCACAGGGCATCGCCCAGATTCCCTTCCGCGAGGACCTTCAGATAGACCTGTCCGAATCGATTAGCCGATTGGCTCAAGATCAGAGCGTGGACTCCCGTGTAGGTCGAGACGATCAGCCCGAAGATGAGTCCGAGAGCGATTCCGACGTTGGCCAGGCCGCGTCCGGTGATCATGTCGGGATACTTCTTGATCCCGAGATGGGCCAGGATTCCCAGGATCACGGCGGCGACCGAGAACACGAGGAAGAAGAGGCTCGCGAAGCTGAAGGAAGCGATGATGCCGCAGATCAGGCTGAAGACTGCGTACCGGCTGATCGCCCGATAACTAGGTATTTCATTCTCGATGGCCGAGGGGGCGAGTTCCGCGTCATCGGCGAAAAGCTCGCGTTTCTGATCGGTCGCCACAGATGACATCCTCCGGGTGGACGTGTGCGCGTGGTCATGAATCAGGATGGCGATCGGAGATAGCACGCGAGCAGGCGCACCATGCACGATCGGTATAATCTCAAATATCGAGGCTACTCATCGGGGCCGGGATCGTCAAGGATCAGAGCGAGGCAAGGCTCGATCGTCCCGGTGGCGACAGCACCCAGGAACAGACCGCCATGGCGACCCAGAAGGCGCTCAACATCCACCCGGCCACGTTGGTCCAGCACCAGTTCCTTCGAGCCAGACCGCATCGCCATCCGGCGAGCAGGACGGCGAGGACCATGAGCCCCAGGGTCCGGTCGGAGACTGGCGTCGCCCAATGGACGGTTTTCCATTGACCCTGGAGGACAGCCACGATGTCGAACAGCCACAGCAGGATGCCGGCAGTCAACCAACCCAGCTCGCCCAGGCTTCCCTCGACCTCGGACGAGCGGAAAAGGATACCCGGTCCGACCAGGGCCATGCAACCGGCCAGGGTCGACAGGCTGGAAAGGAGCGCGTACGGCGGCCAGGTCAGGCGGCCTCGCTGGATCAACAGGCTCATGCCCCACAGAATGGCCGCGGAGACCAGCAGCGCATTGGTAATGGCCGAGTTCGAGGACGAATCGGAGCGGGCGGATTGGGCTGAGGCGCGCCGGGTGCTCATGGAGTCTCACTCGCTCGTTGCTCATGAATTCGGGGCGACACGTCGTCGTGGCCGATCGAAAGGACCGATCGAACTCGCGCGACATACCCGATCGCGGGCCGACACGACGTGTCGGGCCATTGGAGTGAATTCGGCAAGTAGCACGTCGCGAGATCAGTCAGAACCCTCCTTCGCGGCGGATCGAGGGTCCATAACCGGCAAAGCCGGTCCATACGGCGGGTTGAAAGGCAATTCCGACTTTGATCGAACTCATGGGAATGGCCACAGGTCGACGAGGATTGTCTGGGCATTCATCATGCCCGGTCATCGTCCAGACCTCAGAGCTTCTGAAAGAATCGGAATGCAGACTCCAAACTCCAGAAGTCTAAACCCTTGGCTTGCTGGGCTTAATATACATTTGGAATCTGGAATGTGTTATCGGGAATCGATTCTTTCACAGCCTCTCAGTTCGACTTTTGCCGTTTCTTGGAGCTCGATCGCAACTTCTTTATTTCGCAGGAGTTACGACGAGGAGTTTTTTCACCCTCTTGCGAGGTGGGAATTCACAAAACCCTTGAAAACAAGGCGTTTTTCGAAAAACGACCGCTGAAACGGCAAAAGTCGAACTCAGAGGTTGTGAAACTTTAGTCATTTGTCCACAAGGTGCGTTCTGGGCTGGTGACGCAACTCATTATATGAATAGCACTTCGGCGATCATGAGTTGGTTGCCGTCCAGTGGTTATGCGGTGAATC
>JBKQHM010000726.1:0-32327 GCA_052148775.1 Isosphaeraceae bacterium
CGCCTGACCTATCAACCGATCGGAAAATACTGGGCATTCCCGCTGGCCCAGCGACTCGCGGAATTCCTCCGCCCGAGCCCGATCCGGCCGAATACCGTGACTCTGACCGCGGCAGCGTTGATGCTCGCGGCGGCCGGCATCACCGCCGCCGGCGCAGCCGGCTGGGCCGGTCGCGCGGCCATCGCGACGGCGATGGCACTGGCACTGGTCCTGGATACCACCGACGGACGACTCGCCCGGTTGCAGGGGACCAGCTCCGCGTTCGGCCGATGGCTCGACCAGTTCCTCGACGAGATGGCCGACCTGGCCTTGCATGCCGCGATCGCCTGGTCGGCGTTCGCCCGCGATGGGAGGCCCGCGTGGCTCCTCCTCGGGATCATCTATGCCTCGGGTAAATACCTCTTTCTCATCCAGTCCACGCTCGGGGATGAGCTCGAGCGGGGGTCGAGCCTCCGTACGCCGGACGATCCGGCCCGACGTATCAATCGCCGCCCGCACGGACTCGCCGCCGTCGTACACCTGATCGGGCATGCCGACATGCGCTGGCATCTGTGGATCGTCCTGTCGGCGTTCGGCCGACTGGATATCGCCCTCGCGATCTACGCGGTGTATTTCCCAGTCCGGACCTTGGCCGGCGCATTGCGGAAGGGGGTCCGCTATGCCTGAGCCCCGAGTCTCGGTACTGGTCGTGGCGAAGGATGAGGCCCATAATCTCGCCGACTGCCTCACGACCGCGCGATGGGCCGACGAACGGGTCGTCGTCGTGGACGCGAGCAGTCGCGACGAGACGCTCGCGATCGCCCGGCGCGACGCGGACGTCCTACTGGTCCGGGAGTTCGACGATTTCGCCAGCCAGCGGAACGCCGGCATCGAGGCGGCCTCCGGCGACTGGTTGCTGTCCGTGGATGCCGACGAGCGCGTGACGCCCGAGCTGGCGGCCGAGATCCGTAGTGTCATCAACGACAACGACCCGGCCACATCCTATCGCGGCTATCGCGTGCCGATCCGGAGCGAGGTCCTCGGCCGGCGCTTCGCCTTCTCCGGGACCCAGCACGACCTTCCGCTCCGCCTCTTCCGCCGCGACTCCGGGCGATGGGTCGGTTTGGTGCACGAGACCGTGGAACTCTCCGGCCCCGCCGGCACGCTCGCGAGCCCGCTGAATCACCGGACCATCCCGACCATGAAGGTCTTTCTCGAGAAGATCAACAACTACACGACCCTCGAGGCCGAGGGGCTGGCGCGATCGGGTCGAGCCTATCGCGCGACCGACCTGACTTTGCGTCCGCCCTGGACCTTCTTCAAGCTTTACGTGCTCAAGCAAGGATTCCGCGACGGCGTCGAGGGGTTCATCTTTTGCCTGTTCTCCGGAGTGTCGACGGCCGTGCGAGCCTGGAAACACCGCGAGTTGGTCCTCCCTCCCTCGAAGATCGAAGCGGATTGTGAGGTAGGCGTCCCGCCTGCCAACCTGTCCGACGGGTGGCTGGGGTCAAGCCGGCTCTGCCGGCCCCGCCCCCAGATCCGTAGCGGCGGCGCTCTTGGGGGCTCGCCGGCAGAGCCGGCTTCGACCCCAGCCACTCCGCGACCCGTACCCGTCAACGGAACCAGGAAGAATGCTCAGACTTGTCGAGGTCATGATTTCACCGATTCAGACACAGTTCTCCTGCAATTGGCCACCCCATCGAACGCCGCCCTGGCCGGGAGGGCCTCATGATCGCCGATTATGAAGCCGCCGTCGCGGCACGCTTCGACGACCTGCACGGGCGATTCAAGGGCGAGGTGCCGGAGGACGACCCTCGGCTCCTCAGCATCGCGGAGAGCCTGCATCCGCTTGACGGCCGTCGCGTCCTGGACCTGGGCTGCGGCAAGGGCCGGTTTGCCCGCGCCCTGCGCGATCGTGGGGCCCATGTCGTCGGCCTCGACGTCTCTGAAGCGATGCTGGCCGGGGCGGACGGAACCGGGCTGGATCGCGTCCGCGGATCGGCCAGACGGCTGCCCTTCCGGCCGTCCAGCTTCGATGCGGTGATCGCCGTCGAGATCTTCGAACACCTCGCGCCGAGGGCGGTCGACGACGTCTGTGCCGAGGTGCGGCGCGTGCTGCGTCCGGGTGGCTCTTTCGTCGTGGTCGACAAGAACCTCTATTCGTTAAACGCGCAGCGCCCCTGGCTGCCGAGCCTGACCGTGAAGTGGATCGACGAGCGGCGCGGCCGATGGATGTACCCGCACCGAGGGCCGGTCCGGGAGCGATGGTTCCGGCCGGCCGGCCTGCGGCGCCGGCTGAATCGATGGTTCCCCGAAGTCCGGATCGTCCACCTGCTGTCACAACGCGAGGCGGGTCGATTTCCGTTCGAGCAGCTCCCGGCCGCGCGACTCCTGGTCTTGTGGGCGGCCCAGGCGCCCGGAGGGATCGCATGAAGCGCTACTCGCCGATTCCGGCATCCTTGCCGCTCCTGTTGTGGCAAACGCCCCCGGGCCTCCAGCTCATCCTCGCCCAGGAAGGCGTGCCATTCGAAACGGTCAAGGATGCCCACCCCCTCGCGTTCCTCGGCGGGCGGTTCGTCCTCTTCGACGGACGCTCCACGACGAGGGAATCCCTCAACGGTCTGCTGACTCCGGGACAGGTCGCGATCGACGTCGACGCCCTGCGGCAGGGCGAGCCGTGCGATCCGTTCGCCGCCCTGATCGACGATCGCGCGGCGCGGGCCTCCTGGGATGTCGGCCCCTACCGATTGAACGAAAGGGTGGCGCGCCATCCCAAGGCATGGATTCGCCGACGCGTGGTCGCGCGCCTTCGCGAGGCCGTCACCCAGGCGGGTGGAGTCTGGATCCGCCTGGCGTCCTTCCCGTATCCTTATCACTCCGCATTCAGCTTCCGGGCCGACCTGGACGAGCCCGTCGCCGCGGACTACCACCGGTTCGCCGAAGCCCGCAAGCCCCTGGCGGACTGCTGCACGCATTTCGTCAGCACCCACGCCTACGCCCACCATCCCTCCGTATTCAAGGATCTTCGGGACCACGACACCCAGTCGCACGGCCACTTCCACCACGTCTACCGAGAGCCGGAGTCAAACCGGCTCAATTTGGAGCGCGCGCATCGAATCCTGCGCAGCTTCGGATTCGAGCCGAGCGGCTTCGCCGGGCCCCATGGCCGATGGACCCCGGACCTCGACGACGCCCTGGAGGATCTGGGCTACCTCTACTCGTCTGACTTCCAGCTCGGCTACGACGACCTGCCGTTCTATCCGTGGAAAGGCGCCCAGTTCTCGAGAATCTTGCAGATCCCGGTCCACCCGGTCTGCGAGGGACTTTTCCTCGAGGCGGGGGTCGACGAACCGCGGATCATCGGCGAATACCTCGCCCAGATCGTCGCCTCACGACTCGACGCGGGCGAGCTGGCGATCGCCTACGGCCATCCGGAGCACCGGCTCGGCCGCATGCCCGAGGTCCTGAGCAGCCTTGCCCGGGTCGTCGCCGACAGGCCGCTCGCCTGGCGGACGACGTTCTCGGACCTGTCGCGTTGGTGGCGCTGGCGCGCCGAGCAAAAATGGATGGTCATCCCGCGCGAGGAGCAGCGGCTCGACATCCATTTCGACGACTGGGACGGCGAGTACGAATTCGCGTTGGAGATCCACCGGGGGAATTTCTTCTGCTCGGTGCCGGTGACCGGCCCGCGGATGTCGCTGAGCCTCAGCGGGTTGGCCTATCAGAAGAACGTCGAATCCGATCGGATGCCGGATCGGCCCAGGGTCGACCGCGGGTCGTTGAGCCTGAAGCGTGCCGTCCAGACCGCGATCGACTGGGAGATGGTGACGCCCCTGGCGGAGATCCCGCGCTCGTCGCTGCCGAACCGGGTCAAGCGAGGGCTGAGATGGTGGAAGCTCAAGCGAGCAGGGCTGGCACAATGACGCGAAGCCAGACCATCGCTCGGACGATGCCGGATAGCATCGAGTCGTGGCTGACGTCGCGGAGCCGGGGCGAGTGCCCGGCAGGCGCGATCTTCTTGCACGCGCCCGCAACCGCCTTCCAGGCGCCCGGCGGCGGTGAGAATCAGCTGGTCCAGACTGCGCGTCACCTGGAATCGTCGGATCAGAACGTCCGGCTGTTCTCGCCGTGGACCGACCGTCTCGAGACCGCCCGGCTGCTCCACCTGTTCGGCATGTCCCGCGAGGGGCTCGAGCTGGCCCGGATGGCCCGCACGCGCGGCGTCCCGGTCGTCCTCTCGCCGATCTGCTGGTATGAGCCCCGGGCCCTGGCGGCCCTCGAGACGCATCAGGTGCGAAAGGCCATGGCCCTGTCGGCCTGGTGCTTGCGACGCGTGACGCACCGGGTCCCCTCGTGGCGGCGCGAGCTCCTCCACCTGGCCGATGCCGTACTGCCCAACTCCACGTCGGAAGCGAACCAGTTGGCTCGCCTCTTCGGGGTCCCTCGGGATCGCCTCCATGTCGTGCCCAACGGGGTCCTCCCGTCATTCGGCACGGCCTCGCCCGAGCCGTTCCGGGAGCGATGGGGCTCAGATCCCTTCGTGCTCTCGGCCGGGCGGATCGAGCCTCGGAAGAACACGCTGGGGCTGGTCCGCGCGATCCGGCGGCTGGGCATGCCGCTGGTGGTCATCGGCGAGGCGGCGCCCGGCTACCGGGGCTATGCCCACGAGTGCCGACGGGCCGGCGAGGGGTTCGTCGCCTGGCTGGGGCACCTCGACCACCACGACCCCGTGCTGGCCTCGGCGTACGCAGCGGCGCGAGTGTTCGCGCTGCCGAGCTGGTTCGAGACGCCGGGCCTGGCCGCGCTGGAGGCGGCCCTCGCCGGTTGCTCGGTTGTGATCACCCCTTACGGATCGACCAAGGACTACTTCGGCGGCCTGGTGGCCTACGCGCGCCCGGACCGGCCCGAGGAGATCCGGCATGCTCTCAGGACGTCCTGGGATGACGGACCCGACCCCCGGCTGGCGCCCTGGGTCGCGACCCACTATCTCTGGCCGAACGTGGCCCAGATCACGGCGGAGGTCTATGACCAAGTCGCGCGCTAAACCCGGGCCCGTGCAGGTCGGGAGATACCGATACAGCAAGCTCCGCTGGCGGCTGTTGGTGCGCGCGCTCGACTCGGTGGGCGCGGTCGCCACGGCGATCTTCCGGCCGTTCCGGCCGTTCCGGCCCGTCGCCTCCCCGCGCCGGGTCCTGGTTGTCCAACTGGATCACCTCGGCGACGCGGTGCTCAGTACGCCGCTGATCGCCGAGCTACGCATCGCCTATCCCAAGGCGGCGATCGACGTGCTCGCCTCGCCGAGCAATCACGAGGTCTTCGAGGCCGACCCGAACGTCGACCGCGTCTGGGTCGCCGAGCGGACGTGGTTCGAGCGTCGCCCGGATCGATGGGCCCTGGCCACGGCGGTCTGGAGCCTCGGCCGATCGCTACGTCGGATGGGCTACGACCTGGGCATCGACGTGCGAGGAGACGTCCTCACGGTGATGGTGCTCGCACTCGCGGGAGTCCGCCGGCGCGTCGGCTGGGCCATGGGCGGCGGTGCCTTCTTGCTGACCGACGTCGCCGAATGGATTCCCGGCCGGCACGAGGTCAAATCGCGGCTGGCGCTGCTGTCCCGCCTCGGGATCACCCCGGACCCGTCGCCGCGCGTCGACGTCCACGTGACCGACGAGGACCGGATCGCCGTCGCGCGGCGCCTCGCCGAAGCCTGGCCCCGGCGGACTCCGGGGACTCGTCGGGCCGAACTCCAGATCCCTGTCAGGGCGGCGCGCGGGCGGACGCCCGAAAACCGAGACGCCCGCCACATCGTCCCCGCCCCCGCACAGGTCGCGGAAGAGGCGGACTGGCTGCACGCCGATCGATTCGCGCCGATGCCCCCGCTCCTGGCCGTCCACCTGGGGGCTGGCAACGCGGCCAAGCGTTGGCCCGCCCGTGCCTGGAAGGTCCTGGTCGATCGGTTCATCGAATCCGGATGGCGTGTCGTCGTCGTCGGGGGGAGTGACGACCTTCCGCTCTCGTCCATACTCGTGCCCCACGACCGCCTCCGCGACTGGGCCGGTACGCTCTCGGTCACCGAGACCACCGCCCTGCTGGAGCGGGCCGACCTCTTCATCGGGGCCGATTCGGGGCCGGCCCACCTGGCGGCTTCGGCCGGCACGCTCTCGGTCATCCTCTTCAGCGGGACGAACCAGCACCGCCAATGGCGGCCCTGGTCGCGGCATTCGCTCACCATCCGCCACCGCGTGCCCTGCCAGCCTTGCCACCAGAAGGTCTGCCCGCTCGCCGGCCACCCGTGCATGTCCGGGCTTGACCCGGAACGGGTCTACCGAGGCGCCTTGCGTTGGTGGTCGCGCACCCACCGCGCGGAGTCGCCACACGCGCCGATGTGATCGCGCGGGCGCGGTGTCCTGGCTTCGCCCGGTCACCGGGACGGAGGCGTGCCGGTGCCGTGGACCTCAACGGGAACGAATCGATGCCTGAACGACCCGTTTCTGGGCAACCTCCGCGACTTCGCCCGGACTGGCAGTCCTGGATCGCGCTGATATGGGTTTTCGTCTGGGGCTGGGCCTATGCCCTCATGGCCTTACAGGCAAGGTCGCCTCAGTCGATCGAATGGATCCGATCCTGGACGTCGGGGAATTGAGCCTTCAACGCCGATTTCCACGGCCGGGAAAATCATCAACCGCAAACGGCTCTTCTGCAAAGCGTGTGGGTAACTTCGGGCCACTCTTCAGATTTCTGGCAGCATGCACGCGAGGATTCTGAAGCGGAGGTACTCTTCGTCTCGAAGTCCATAGGCTCGTCGTTGGATGACGCGGATCTTATTGTTGATCCCTGAAGCTTGGCCCCACATCAAAACCCCGCAGATCAGCAGGTCTGAGTATGCGGCGCGAGAGGCGGGGGTGGCGCGTTTCCACGCGAGCAGGGCCAGGGACAGGACTGCACCCGTCAGTGCGGCCATGGAGGGCCACCAGGAGGAATCGGTGGACAGGGTCGCCGGAATGACTCGCATCGCGTTGGTTGTGCAGCCGCATCCGTCAGGCGGGATGATGCGCGGAAGCCCTGCGCGACCACGATCGGCGTCGCCCCGGCGACGATTCCGCCGCCCTCGCCTGCGTCTTGCTGCGAAATCGGATATAACTACAAGCACTGGGTATGATGCAAGCCGCCAGGAATCAACGACGGTCCCGATGAAACGAAACAACAGTCGACAGCCAACCATCCGACCCGCCGCACCGAGCGTGGGCCAGCCGAGACGTCCGCGCCCCAAGAATTCCGATGGGAAGGCGGAAGGTTCGGACCTGAAAGATTCCCACGGGAATCAGATCCGTGCGAAGAGGTTGCGCGGGCTCCGGCGGCCGACCATCCGACCCTCCGTCGCGCCGGCCGCCGAGCTGGCGGCGGCGATCGCGCCGAAGGTCGTCCGGGCGATCATCCACGATCACCGTCGGCTGGCCACGGCCATGACCGAGGCGTTCGAGGGTAATCGCGAGATCCGCAACGCCAAGGACCGCGAGGGGATCGCACGGAGCCTCCGCTCGCTGATGCGGTGGTGGGGGTGGATCGAGCCCCTCCGTTTGAACCGGCCGGAGGAGCAACTCCTGCTGGCCTCCTTGCTGGATTCTCCCGACGTGACGGCCTTCGCAAGGGTCTGGGCCGAACGGATCGGCCGGCCGATCGACTGGCTGGTCCCCGTGGGCGACGCCCCAAGCTGGACGGCCCGCGCCGGCGGCTTGAAGCGATGGGCGGCCGGCAAGGCGGTCAACGCCGACCCCTGGCTCCTGTTCCCCGCCTGGATCCGGGACCAGCTCCCGGTCCCGCCCGGTGACGGGACCCCCAAGGCCCGCAAGCTCGAATTCCTCGCGGCCTTGCAGACGTCTCCACCCGTCTGGGCCGGCGTGCGCGTCCATGAAGAGGGCGGTGGCAAGAGACCCGCGACCGGCGCCGGGAAGGGACCCGCGACCAGCGAGAAAGTGATCTGGGGCGAGCTGCGCGAGGCCAATTTGAAGCCGTGGATTCATCGACAGTTGACCGGGGCGGCCAAGCTCCCGCCCGACACCGACCTGACCGAGCTCGCCGCGTACCGATCGGGCCGCCTGGTCGTGCAAGATCTTGCCTCCCAGGCGGTCGGCCTGGCCTGCGACCCGGACCCCGGCGAGCGCTGGTGGGACGTCCGCGGAGAGGGTTTCAACGGTCTGCATGCGCTGCACCTGGCCACGATCATGGGCGGCAAGGGGGTCGTCGTTTGCACGTTCGAGGCCGAGCGGCGGCGTCATGAGACCGCTCTCCGCTTCCGCGCCGGCGGGCTGCACAATGTCAACACGAAGATCTGGGACGGCCAGCATCCGGTGGGCAAGGTCGGCAGCTTCGACGGCGTGGTCTTCGACGCACCCTGCTCGGGCGTCGGCACCTGGCGCCGGCATCCCGACGCGCGGTGGTCGGTCACCGCGGATGAGATCCCCGCTTTCGCGGCCCGGCAGACCCAGGCCCTGGCGTCGGTGAGCACTCGCGTCAAGCCGGGCGGGACTTTGGTCTACACGGCCGCCACCCTGACCCGGGCCGAGACATCGGGAGTCGTCGACGCCTTCCTCGCTGCCCATACCGATTTCCGCCTGCAGCCGTTCCCTCATCCCCTCGAGGAAGCCACGACCAACGGCACCCTCGCCCTCTGGCCCCATATCCACGACTGCGACGCCCGGTTCATCGCCCGGATGATCCGCGGATGAGCCATTGGCGATGCCATTCCACCGACGTTCGATGCCGTGACTCAGCCTGGAGTCTGATAGCAGGAAAGAATTTTCAACCACGGAAAACGCAGATCGACACGGAAAAGAGAATCCGAATTGATTCTTTCCCTTCCGTGTCGATCCGTGTTTTCCGTGGTTCAGTTTCTTAATTAATGTTAATAACAATATATGTTGTGACGTTTTCCTGTCCGGATACGGCCTGGACACGATGTGGAACCAATCTTGCATTTCCGACACGCGGATACCCTTCTCCCTCGATGCGCGATAGTCTGTTGCGTGGACGGTCCAGAGGCTTTCGTTTCGACACATTGACTCCGCGGATCGAGAGGACCCGGCCCATGATCTCGTCGCGCCCGTGGCTCACAACCCTCACGCTCCTCCTCGCGATGGTCGCGATCCAGTCCCGCCTGATCGCGGCGGAGCCGATCGTCGATTTATCCGGCTATCGCTCGGATAGCGGCGTCGTCGTGCGGCAGGAAGGCGCTCGCCTTAACGTGGATTGGCCGATCAAGGGGAGTGAGGCCGGTCGAGTGATCCTGGATCTGCGGACGGGCGGTCCGCTCATTCGTTTTCTCGGGTTCGTCCCCAAGGACGGTGCGCGCCCGACGGCCCTGCTCGAGGGGGTCGATCCGGTGACTGACCTGCTGGTCGGCTCGCGCCAGGCCCCGTCGGGCCGGCCGCCGGAGATGAGCGTCTTCAACGTCTTCTTCGATACGCCGGCAAACCGCCCTTTCCAGACGACCCGGTCGCAACTGAGCTTGAAGCGCCTCCGCGTGACGAGCCATGGTCACGGGGCCACCGTGGCGATCGGCGAGGTCACGTGCGGTGCGTTCTCGGGCGAGCTGGATCTGACGTTCTACGCACGCAGCCCTCTCATTCACGTCGCGACGGTCATCCACACGCAGGAGGATCGACGCGCGATCCTGTACGATACCGGCCTCGCATTCTCGGAGCCGAGTAAGCCGATGCGCTTCGTGTGGATGGACACTGAAGGGAAACTCCACCGCGATGAGCCGGCCCCGGACACCAAGGATCGACACCTCGCGGTCCGGCATCGGACATTGATCGCGGAAACTCCTGCCGGGTCGATCGCGTGCTTCCCGCCGCCCCACCAGTTCTTCTTCCCGCGCGACCTCACGGACAACCTTCGCACGGCCTGGTACGGCAGGGACCATCGCGGCATCGACGATCGATTCGGCTTCGGCATCCGCCAGTCGGAGAAAGGCGGCGGCTCTTATGTACCATGGTTCAACGCCCCGCCCGGCACCGATCAGCGTCTCGGCGTCTTCTACCTGCTCTCCAGCGGCAAGGCGGACGAGGCCCTCGGGCAAGTCCTGCGATACACGAACGGTGATCGGTTCCCCGACCTTCCGGGCTATCACAAGCTGACGAGCCACTGGCACATGGCGACCGCCGTGGCCGCGATGAACGAGAAGGCCAAGAGCGGCCCGCGTACGATGCCCGACCTCGTCGGGATGTTCAAGACCATGGGCGTCGAGGTCGTGCATCTGGCCGAGTTCCACGGCGACGGCCATCCCCAGGACCCCGGCCCGATCCGCCTGGCGGAGATCCAGGCGATGTTCGACGAATGCCGGCGGCTGTCGGACGACACGCTCCTGTTCCTCCCCGGCGAGGAGGCCAACATCCACCTCGGCCTGTCCGACGCCGGCAAACACCCCGGCCACTGGGAGTACCTGTTCCCGAGACCCGTCTACTGGACCATGAAGCGGGCCCCCGGCCAGCCGTTCGTCGAGGATCTGGCCCCATACGGGCGGGTCTATCACGTCGGCACCGGCGCCGACATGCAGGCCCTCCTGAACCGCGAGCGAGGCCTGGCCTGGACCTCGCACGCGCGGATCAAAGGTTCGAGCTGGACGCCCGACCTGTTCCGCCACGAGGATTTCTACCTCTCCGATCGATGGCTCGGCGCCGCGTGGAAGGCGATGCCCGCCGACCTCTCGCACGACCGCCTCGGCCGTCGCGCCCTCGACCTGCTCGACGACATGGCCAACTGGGGCCAGAAGAAACAACTGCTCGGCGAGGCCGACGTCTTCAAGATCGACCACACGCACGAGCTCTACGGCCACATGAATATCAACTATGTCCGGCTCGACCCCGACCGCATCCCGCGCTTCGACGAGAGCTGGCAGGCGGTGCTCGATGCCATCCGCGGGGGACGATTCTTCACGACGACCGGCGAGGTGCTGATCCCAGAGTTCACCGTGAAGGGTCAGCCGAGCGGGTCCACGGTCGAGCTCGAGCGCGGCGAACACCCCGAGGTCCGTCTCGACCTGCGCTGGACGTTCCCGCTCAAGTTCGTCGAAGTCATCTCCGGAGACGGCTCGCACGTCTTTCGCGAGCGGATCGATTGCAGCGACACATACGAGTTCGACAAGAGGACGATGCGTCTCACTCCGGATTTGAAAGGGCGGACGTGGGTCCGGGTCGAAGCCTGGGATATCGCCTGCAACGGGGCCTTCACCCAGCCGGTCTGGTTGACGCCGCGTGGAAAGTGAGTCAAGCCATAGGATTGAGAGTCGGTCTCGGAAGTCCCAACGGGCCGAGTCGTAGGGTGCTCTGTGAGCACCGATCGGCGGTGATTCGCCGATTTCGGTGCTCACAGAGCACCCTACGAAGACATTCCGAGACAGACTCTGAGTAGAATCACGGATCACTCGGCAAAGCCGAAACGCAGGAAGTGACCAAGGTAAGAAAGGGTCCACGGATTTCACGCACATTACAAATCAAAGCAAAACCATGGCCAAGCTCGCAATCACGGCTGGGTTAGCAGGGTCTTGATCAGCTCACACATTTCGGGCTGATCCCAGCCCCGAGAACCCTGGGCCGTCCCGATCAGCCGGCCGGCTTGATCGATCAGGACGGTCGTCGGCAGAACCTGCACGTCGTATCCGATCCGGTCGGAGCCATCGGCATCGGCAAAGACCGGCAGGTGTGAGACCCGGCTTGAGGCGACCTCGGCGGCTTCGGTCGCATCGCACGGGTCGAAGCAGACCGGCAGGACGATCAGCCCGGCCTCGCGGAATTGGTCCGCCAGGCGTTCGAGAGCGGGGAGCTCTTTGAGGCAGGGTCCGCAGGTCGCGCCCCAGAAGGCGATCAGGACCAACCGGTTGCGATGCTCGTCGAGCGAGACGGTCCGCCCGGCAACATCGCGGACACTCAATCTCGGCGCGGGCCGTTGATTCTGCGCCGGCGTGAATCCGGCACGTTGGAGCCGCTCCACGAGCATCGACGACATCGGCGTGGCGGCCACCGCTTGACCCTCGCGGCGGAACGAACGGACGTGGTCCACCAGAGCGTCGAGGTCGCGACGGGGGAAGGTCTCGCCGAACGCGGACATGGCCGTGTCGCGCTTGCCCTCGACGATCGACCGGGCGACTTTCTCACGCGACCAGTCGCCGATCGTATTCGCGAGGTCCTTCGGCGGCGGCCGGAGATTCGCCGCGTCGGACCCGTCTCCGCGACCCTCGGTGCCATGGCACCGCTGGCAATGGACCTGGTAGAGCAATCGCCCGCGCGTGCTCGTGACGGTGGAGCGGGACGCCGTGGGCTCGGCGGCGACTGTGGTGCCCCGGTCCTCGAACAGCAGGTCCATGGCCCACTCGACCGATTGCTCCACCAGGATCGCCGCAAGGGCAAGCACCACGAGACGGGGAGCCAGCCTCGTCCAGCGTTTCCGATCGATGGGATGCTCGATGCTCATGGGTTGTCTCGCGCGACGAGGGAATCCGGACCCGCGACGGGCTTGATCCGGGTGAACACGATGCGCTTGCCTTGAGTGTCGAGCTCATTCCAGGCGATCAACGCGGTACCGTCCGCCGCGACGACGATCGCGGGGTTGAGCTGGAACGCTCCGGCCCGGGCTGCAACGGCTCGGGCCGGGGAGAAGCCCTCTCCATCCTCGCCGGATACCGACAGCATGATCGCCCGGCCGCCGCCGGACAGGTCCGGGCCGTGTTGACGATGACGGTCCTTGGTCGCGGTCGAGGACGACGGAGCCGGCTCCGGCTCGAAGGCATTGAGGGCCTCGTCCCAGACGGCGAATAGCCGACGACCCGAGACGGCGAGTTTCGGATGTCCCTGGGTCCCGCCCCCCTGGGGATTCACCGGGCGCGGCGAGAAGTTCCAGGATGAGACCGGCGAGCTGGCCGCGTAGACCCGGTTCTTGCCCGTGTGGGCGTCCATCCAGAGGACATGCAGCGTCTCGCCGATCAATCCCAGCGCCGGGCCGTCGTGCGGGCAGCCGTCGAACGACCAGGGGTCGGACGTGACGGGGACCGCGGGCTCGAAGCCGGTCTTGCCGTCGCGCCTGGACCGGCTCAGCCAGATGTCGCGATGCCCCCCCTGCGTGTTCCGGAAGGCGACGATCGGCGAGCCGTTCGCCATCGATAGCACGCCAACGTCGCAACAGGGGCAGACGCCTCCGTCGCGATCCTCGGGACCTTCATAGACGAGTTGTTCGGGCTCGAACGCGTCCGAACCCTTGCGACGAATCGACATGAACGGCTTCTGGTTCTCGAGCCAGCCGGCGAGGATCGTGCCGTCGGCATTGGCCGCGAGGGTCGTGAAGCCGGGCCGGCCGGTGCCGGCTCCATGGGCGGGCACCGGTCGGGAAAAGCTCCGGCCGCCGTCGGTCGACCGGGCCACGTGATAGATGACCTTCGGCCCGCCGTCGATCGCCTCGACCCAGCCCAGGTTGATCTCGGCACCCGCCGACGCCAGGCGGGGCAGGACATGGGTCGAGTAGGTCATGCCGCTCCCCCCTGCCCTCCCCTTGGAAGTGTATTTGTAGATCGGCACCTTGCGCCAGGCGACCGGCGGCTCGAAATGCGCACCGCCGTCGGTCGATCGGGCCAGGTAGAGCGTCCGTTCGAGGTCGCCGGTCTGCGACGCCCACGCCATGAGCACGCGCCCTTCGGAATCGACGGCCACGGCCGGCGTCTCCCGGTCGGCCGCGACATCAGCCGGCAAAAGCCGGAACTCCTGCCGCGTCGAGGCCGAGGCCGGGACCAACGCGGTCGATGGTCCCGACTCGACCGGCGGCTTCGCGACGTCGTGTTCGATGATCGGGGCCGGTCCCGCACGCCTGGCGTGGCGATACCCGCCGACGGCCAGTCCGAGAGCGCCCGCCAGGACGATGACCAGGGCCAGATTTCGGATCATGATCATTTCTCCGGAATTTCGATGAGACGCCAAGCCGCCGATCCGTCAACGATCAATAGGAATCCGACGAGATGACCTCGCCATTGGCCCGGGTCGAGAGGGCGCGGAACGTTGGGAGGCTCACGCTGTCCTTGATGAACTGGACATGGCCATCGAGCACCAGCATGTTCACGCCTCCCGGGTGGAAGCTGCGTGGGCCCGTTACCGCCGCGTTCCGGCCGTTGTCGGTGCAATCCGGGTATTTGCTGTTGGGTGTATAGAAATGGTTATACGACGCCATGATGAAGCTTCCGCGCGACCATTCGCGGCCCCGGTCGCCGGCCCAGGTGTCCGGCGTGAAACAGACCTGAAGGAACAGGTTCGGCGGCAGGAACTGCGCGGCGGGAATGTTCGTGATCGTCGTCTCGTTGAACAGCGCGAACTGGCGTCGCGCATCCGAAGGTGGACCGCTGCCGGGATTGGTGGTGATGTTATTGCCCATGATCGTCTCGCTGTACGCCGTGGTGTTGCTGAGCCCGTCGGTGATCCCGGAGAAGCGGATCGCGCTGGTGTTGTAGAACGGGCCGTCGGGCAGTTGCGCGCCGGTGACGACGTTGAAGTTGCCGCTGTTGATGGTCCCGGTCCCGCAATTGACCACGTAGTTCGTCCCGCCCCAGTTGATCGGGTCGACCCTCTGCTGTCCGTCGCTCGGGCAGAGGAAGGTCGCGATCACGGCCGACTCCACGGTCGTGTTGGCGGGATAAGGCAACTGGCCGGTCTCCGAGGCGAATGAGAAGTTGATCGCGTTGAACATGTTCGAGGCTTCGATATAGCTGAGCAGCGAGGCCAGCGAGGACCACAGGTACGGGTAGCCGTACCGGCCCGAGGGCAGGACGTTCCAGACCCCCTCGTAATTGTGGACGGCGATGCCGATCTGCTTGAGGTTATTGGTGCACTGGGCCCGCCTCGCCGCCTCCCGGGCAGCCTGGACGGCGGGGAGCAATAACGCGATCAGCACGGCGATGATCGCGATCACGACCAGTAATTCGATGAGTGTGAATCCTCGCGATCGGCGAGGTCGGTGAAGGCGCACGGTCTCTCTCCTTGAAATGGCTCTTGGGGGAAATCTCTAATGTGTTGCAAATGAACCGGTCGTCGCTACGCGGCCTTAGCGTCTCTGAGGGCGTATCCAGTAGGGTGCTCTGCGAGCACCGACCGTTCGGGTGCAGGGCCACATCGCGTGCTCACAGCGCACCCATACGAGACCAGCCTCCCAGGCTTTCTGGACTAACCCACGATGTGCGAAGCACGAGATCCGCGCAAGGCGGACGAGGGACGCGTTCAGCAGGTGGCGGAGAGAGAGATTTCCGGCGGGTCGTCGAGGCGAGCGGTCGAGGGAGACGTGAAAGAAGGGACCTCGGTCGAGGGCTGCCAGCGACCGTTGGGCGTGGGGAACCAGGCGGCGCTGACGGCCATCAAGGCGATTGGCTTGATCGGGATTCGCACGCCCTGATACGGCAGGACCGGGTCGCCGCAAGGGACGGCATCGAGGCAAGGGCCTGGCCGGTCGAGGGCCGACCGATCATCGGAGGCCGGCGCCGCGGCTTTTGGCCTGGCCTTCTTCGGGCCACAGCAGCAACTCCCACCGCTGGAACAGCGCTTGCATCCACATTCATGTCCGGCCGCGATCGCCGAATCCGAGCGAGGGGATGAGGAAGGCGAAGCCGAGAGATCCCCCGTTCCCCATGCGCAGAGGAGGAGCCCTAGCGCCAGCGATAGGAGCCGGCGACGAGCGGGCAGCATGGAGAGGTCTTGAGGCGGGGGCCGCACGTAAGTCCAGCCTGGATGTCAGTTCGGGGCGGAGCGGTTCTCGACCGTATGCCCATCTTGGAGGGACGGCACGACGATGTCAAGTGTCGACCGTACGCCGGGGCGGACCGGAGCCCATGTCGGGATCGAGATCTCAATTCGACAAGTCATTTCAACCACAGCCTTCACGGATCGATCGAGACATCCGAGTTCTTGATTCGGATCCGTGAAGGCCGAAGTTCGCGATTTCTCCGTCTACCCATTCTCAATGCCCGGCAGCGTCCTTTGGCTCGGTCGCGCCCTCCGTGATCGTCCCCTTGATCTGCAAGGGATTCGGACCGCCGCCGATCGACAGGGAGAATGTCCAGGTCTTCGGCTTGACCGGAGGGGTTGCCTTGGCTTCTGCGCTCCCGGACTCGGCCTTGGCGGGCGTGCACGCGCCGTCGCACTTGATGGATGGGCCCGATGCCTGGTCCTTCGTGCCGGCGCTTGTGTCCAGGGGGGCGGGACCACAGCAGACCGCGTTGTTCACGGACGACACCGGCGGCGTGCCGAATTCGCCGACCCGGGGCACCTCCAGGGCGGTTTCATTCTCGGGAGTTGGTGAGCCTCCTGCCGGGGCGGGCCGTGACTGGGGGGTATTCATGAGCCTCGGCAGGAGCCTGGCCCTCCCGAATCCGGTCAGGAGCGGAGACTGGGACAACCCTTGGGGAAGTTCGACGTCCTGGGGCATGCCCGCCGCGAAGGCGACGGCGACCGCCATGAGGTCCTTCGTCCCCTTCCATTGGATGGATTTCAGGCTCGTGGTCGAATCGCTCGGCACCGGGATGGGGGGGTGTGCCGCCAACACGCTGTTCGGCGGCGCAGGGGGCGTCGAGTGCTTCTGAGGCTGAGTGGCCTGGATGTACGGATTCCGTCGCTTCGGGCCCGTGGCGATCACGATGTCGCGGTCAGCCAGCAACGTCCCCTTGGCCTCGGCCAGCGCGGCCAGGGCGACGTTGTAGGTCGTCTGGTACTGGGCCTCGGTCGCGACGGCCGTCGCATACTGGGAGATGGCGTCGAGGAATCGGTCGGTGGTGATCCGGCCTTCCTCGTAATAGGCGCGCTGGGCATCGAGCCGCTGGGCCGCCGCCGACCGCAACCGGACCGATGTCTTGTACTGCTTGTAGTTCGCGTCGACCCCGAGGAAGAACCGCGCCAGGGAGTGGGTCGTCTGGTGTTCGATCTGCCCCAAATGGGCGCGGGACTTGAGGAGGATGTATTGAGCCTGACGTGAGTTTACCCCTCCCCTCCCCATCGGATGCGGGTAGGTGTAGCCGGTCTGCCAGTTGGGAAAACCGTCGGCGTCGCCGTGCTTCGTCACCAGGTCCGCCGAATCCTCACAGCCGGACCTGAGAGCGTCGAGGGCCTTGAGGGTCTTCCCGAGCTGAATCGCAAAGTCGAAGTCCAGTTGCTGGCCCAGGCCGTTCAGTTGGTACAAGGCATCGAGGCTCAACCGCGGGATCAGTTGATTTCGAGCGATCAGGAGCTGGATTTCGGCGAGTCGAACCAGGGCCGTCTGCTGGACGATGTCCGGCTGATTCTCCTTCATCTCGCCCAGGCATGTGTCCCAGTCGTACTCAATGCGCTGCGAGGTCGGCTGGGTGACGGGGATGATCCGGCGGTTGTCGGCCACCGGCAGGCCGAGCAGGTTCCGCAACTGCCGCTCGGAGGTGATCACGTCCGAGGTCCGGGTTACCAGGTCGAGGTTGAACTGTTCGAGGCGCTGTGCGGCCTCGGCGACGTCGGCGACCGTACCCTTGCCGACGGTCAGCTCGGCCTCCTCCCGTTTGAGGACCTCCTGGGCCAGGTTGACGGCCCGATCGGCGGCCCAGAGTTGGACGTGCGCCTGCGCGAGGCTCCAGTATTGCTGCTCGACCGACCGCACTTCCGCCATGATCTCGGCCTTGAACCGCCAGACGGCGACATCGGCGTTGAGGCGGGCGACCACGATCGGACCGGCGTAACTGTCGTCCGGCTGATCCGGTGGACCAAAGCAGTTGGCGACCGGACCACTGGGACAGGGAGAAATGACGCGCACGACCTCGCTATTGTTCAGTGCGACGTGGAACGCTTCCGGGAGCGTCATCGGCCAGAGTTCGGCGGCCTCCGGGTCGTTGGGCGTCCGGGGCTTCGCCACTTTCGGGAGCTGCATCGGCAATGTCGCCGGGGCAACGCCCGAGGGCGACACTCCATACCCGGGCTTGTTCCCGTCGGCCGCCGTCCCGGGGGTGGACGGCGGGACTTCCGTCAGCCTGGCGACGATCGCCGCCTCCGCTTGATCGACGACCAGGTCCACGCAACGCTCGATGCAGTAATCCAGCAGCCTCGCCACCGCGCCGGACTTGCGGGACGCCGGTTCCACCGTGCCGGCATCGGCCCGGACGGCGATGGCGGTCGCGGCCTTTCGGCATGACGCGCTCTTGACCATCTCGGGACCGCTGATGTCGATCTCGATCGCGATCGGGGAACCTGGGGACTTGGGCTGGCTGGGCTGCTGGTCCTGTGCGCCCATCAGGGCCAGGGCCAGAACGCTCCACGACAGATTCATGGGTCACCCTCCTCCATGCCGAAGAAATGATCTGCATCCTTGCCGGCTAAGACCAATGGGACTCCGGCTCGGGCGATCTTCCCGCCCATCCGCCGGGATTCCCGAAAGAACTCGGGGGGGGAATCCCTATCCCCACAAGGACTCGGTCCTCGATCGATTGCGAGTCGTCGCGGTAAGGTTTGGAATTGATCCGACCGGGCACTTCCCCAAGACCCACGCGCCGCCCGGTCCCGGCCCTCAGCGAACGACCCACTTCAACACGGTCAGCGACAGGGCAGGGAACGGATACGCGAAGCGCGGCGAAGTGGCCGCGAAGTCCGATCGTATCGGGACGACGCGTTCGGGATCGGCGAAGCTGTTGGTGACGTCGGGCTCGCCGGCATGCTTCGTATCGGCCAGGCTCCAGACTTCGACGGTCTGGCCGTCGCGTCCGAATGCCGAGAAGTCCAGAGGGCGTGAAATTGGCTCGAGCCGGTCGTTCACCGCCAGCAGGACGACGGATCTACCGTCGGCCGAGAGCGTGGCGCTGAGGTCGGGTACCGAGATCGCCGGCAGAGGTGAATCGATCTTGAGCGGGCGATCGCCGGCCATCGTCGCGTAGAGTTTCTGGGCGTAGTACGTCGGCGTCTTGTAGAGCCGGTGGTTGTCGGTCTGGATGAAGCCCGAGCAGAAGCTGTTGACGATATTGGAGCGATTGGCGATCGTCACCAGGTCGCAATGGCGGTGGATCAGGTTCTGGTACCGGGAGCAGGCCAGGGCGTTCTCGAGGGTCCAGAGCCGCGCCCGGCGGGGCCCGGCATCGCCGGCCGTCGTGTTCCACTCCGTGACCGCCACCCGAATCTTCCGGCCCGGCGCCAGGTCATGGAACAGCCGGGCGATCGACTCCAGGTCGGCCTCGCATCCCGACAGGTCGGCGCAGTCATAATGGTGCGGCGAGACGTAATCGAGCCAGGCCCCTGCCCCGCGGAGCACACCCGGCCTTGGATACGAGGACAGAAGCTCGATCGACGGGTCCGCCTCCTTCATCGCCCGGCAGAAGTCGGGCAAGCGCTTCTCGTAGTCGGGGCCGCTCTGCTCGTTGCCGACCTGCCAGTATCGGATGCGATTGGGCTCGGGATGCCCGTTCTTGGCCCGGAGCGCGCCCATCGGCGTCTGGATTCCGGCGTTGAAGTACGCAACTTGATCGGCGGCATCCCGAGCCGTCCGGCCGACGATCCGGACGCAGATCAGCGGCTCGGCGTCGACTAGCCGGCAGAACTGGACAATCTCCTCGAGTCCGGGGCCGGTCGGCTGCAAGCCGCCCCAGGCGCGGAGGGGCTTGCGGCGATCCGGGTCGCCGATCGTGTCCCGCCACTCGAAATCCCCGGCGTTGGCGACGTCCACCGCACTGCCGCCGAACCGGATGACCCCCGGCTTCATCGCCCGGACCGCCTCGACCACGTCGCGACGCCAGCCGCCGACGGCGTCCTCGGGCATCAGGCCGGCGCTATCCAGCCAGAGCGTCCCCGGCCCCTTGAACTCGATGGAGATCGTCACCGACGCGTCCGTCGCGCTGGGGACCATCCGGGCCTTATACCTCGCCCAATCGGCCGTCGGCATGAACTCGCACGAGGCGTAGACAGTGCCATCTCGATGCAGGCGGACCCGCACCGGCCCGGCCGTCCCCTTCTTCTTGAGGTAGCAAGAGAACGTACAGGCGATCCCCTGTTGCACCGCGATGCCGTCTTGTGCGATGCCGAGCGTGCACGGTACATCCTCTTCGGCGGCGATCCGGTACGAGAGCGCTCCACCGATGCGCGTCGAGGGATCGCGATCGAACCGGCCGCGATTGGTGGCGCCGCGGGGATACCAGGGCTTCTGCCGGAAGTCGGTTTCCCTGAGATAGTGCAGCAGCGTATAGGGGCTGAGCCCCTCGAATCCGCCGTCGCACAGCTTGTCCGCCCACATCCCGGGCACCAGGTCGCAGAGATACTCGATGAACTGGCCGTACTGGCCGGGCTCGATCCGGCCGGGCCGGAGCGGCTCGCGCGTGATGACCGCCGGTGCCTTCGAGGGTTCGAACGCCTCGAGGCTCAGCCCGTCGAACCAGGCCGTGCCCCGTCCCTTGCCATACCCGACCAGGAACGGCGCGATCCGGACGCGACCGTCGGCAGGAGCCTGGAAGGCCAGCACGACCTCTGTCCAGTCGGTGTCACCCCGATGACTCGCTCCCGACACGAGGACGCCCCGGCCCCGCGCGCGCTGGATTTGATAGGTCCCGCAAACGAGTGCATCGAGCGGATCCAGGCCGATGGTCCGCACCCAGCCCTTGAATCGGTACCAGACTCCGGGACGCAACGAGACATCTTGCCCCAACGCCGTGTCCGAGGGCTCTCCGGCGGACACTCTCAAAGCGTGCCGTCCCTCGCGGACAACCCGGTCGTCCACCTCGACTTTCGCCGGGGCCCCATAGGTCACAACCTGCCAACCGTCGAGGAACGAAGGCGATTCGAAACCCGGGTTCCCCATCGCGGCGACCGGCTCGTCACCGGCATCGCTCCCGGCCGCCATCCCAATCAACACCAGCGTCATCGGCAGGAAACTCATGGGTCAAACTCCGTCCGCATTCCGCGAGAAAGTCGCATTTCGGCTGAATCGAATCGGTTTGATAGCCGAACAATTATCTCTGCCAACTCGTCGAGGTGGTCACGATCGTAACGATCGGGATGATCCGAAGGGGAAACGCAAGGAGTTGCCCGATGAGCCATGACACGAAATCGTCCTCGCTCGATCTCGTCCGCTGGGCATTCACGATCGATGCGGACCACCGGGCCGAGATCGAGGGCCACCTGGCGGACCTCGGTGCCGATGTCCTCGTCCGGGATGGGACGGAATTCCTCGTGACCTGGGATGAGCCTGAGGAAGACCTGTCCGAGGTGATCGAGGCCATCTGGGCTCTCAACGGCGAACCTTTCGACGTGGTCCAGGAGGAATTCCAACGGCTCAGTCTTCATACGCTCCAGCATTGCGACGATGAGCCGGTCCAGGAAGCGGCGTGAGCCGGCGGTGCCTCACTCGTCGATCGAGACGACGGCCTTGATGACGCCGGTCTCGGGCCGTGTGTACGACGGGAAGACGTCGGGCAGTTCTTCGAACACCGCGCGATGGGTGATCCAGGGCGCGGTGTCCAGCCGGCCTTCCTCGATGAGCCCGATGATCCGCGTGAAGTCGGCCGACAGCGCGTTGCGCGAGCAGAGGAGCGTCCCCTCGGCCTTGTGGAAGACCGGGTGGCGGAAGTGGACTTCCTCGGTGGTGATCCCGACGAAGACCAGCCGGCCGGCATGAGTGATGTAGCCGAAGGCGTTCGACATCGACGCGACGCTCCCCGAGGCGTCGATGACCACGTCGGTCAGGTGGCCGTCGGTCAGGTCCCGCAGGTCTTTCTCCAGGCGGTCCGACGGCTTGACCGTGTGCTTCACGCCCATGACCCGCCGGCAGAAGTCGAGGCGCTGGTCGTTCATGTCGAGCATGATGATGTCGGCGCCCGTCAACTTGGCGAATTCCAGCGTGGCGAGCCCGATGGGGCCGGCGCCGATGATCAGGCACGATTCGTGCGACTGGAGCCCGGAACGATCCACGGCGTGACAGCCGATGGCCAGCGTCTCCACCAGGGCGAGCTGTTCGAAGGCGAGCGTGCGCGAGACGTGGAGCTTGCGGGCCGGCACGAGGAAGCGGGGCCGGAGACCGCCGTCGCAGTGGACGCCCAGCGTCTGGTGCTTCTCGCAGCAGTTGGTATGCCCGCGCCGGCATGCGTAGCACTGCTGGCAGTTGATGTAGGGCTCGACCGAGCAGCGATCGCCCGGCTTGACGTTGGCGACCCCGGCGCCGACCTCGAGCACTTCCACGCCCAGTTCGTGGCCCGGGATGCGGGGATAGCTGAAGAAAGGCATCTTGCCGAGGTAGCCGCTGAGATCGGTCCCGCAGATGCCGACGCGGTGGACGCGGACCAGGGCCTCGCCAGGGCCGGGGTGCTCGGGGCTGTCGACCTCGATGCGCTTCCAGTTCTTGGGCGATTCCAGGGACAGGGCTTTCATCGGATTCGTTCTCTCGTCTCGATGGGTATCGGCAGAGGTTCACTCGCCGCGACCGCCCGGCAGGGGGTCGTTGTTCTCCGGCCGGCCTTCGATGTAGAACCAGTTATGGATCGGCTGGAGGATCTCCAGCACCTCGTCCCGAAAGATCTCGTCGATCGGCTGGTCGGCCCACTCGACCCACTTGCGGACATTCTCCGGGTTGGCGGAGCCGACGATGCACGTCGCCATGTCGGGGTTGGCCACCGAATACTGGACGGCCAACTGGGCGATGTCCACGCCTCGAGCGTCGCAGTGGGCGGCGGCCTGACCGCAGATCTCGCGGACTTCCTCGGTCGCCTTGTGCCACGGCGGCAATGTCGATTTCGTCAGCAGCCGCGCCGAGAACGGCGCCGCGTTCATGATACCAACGCCCTTCGTTTTCAGATACGGAACCAGGTCGGCAAGCATCGTGTTCTGGAGCGTAAAGTGGTTGTAGGACAGGATCACGTCCAGGTCGGTGTGGTCGAGGACGTACTGGAAGAGCTTCATCGGATAGCCGCTCACGCCGACGAACCGCACCTTGCCCTGCTTCTGGATCGCCTTCAGAGCCGGCAGGGTCTCCTCGACGATGCGGGCCATGTCCACGAACTCGATGTCGTGGCAGAGCATGATGTCGAGGTAATCGACGCCGAGCCGCTGGAGGCTGATCTCCACGCTCTCCGCGACGCGTTGCGGCGAGAAATCGAACTGGGCCGGACCGTATCGGCCCAGCTTGGTGCCCAGGTAGTACCGGTCCCGCGGCACGCCCCGCAGCGCGATCCCCAGCAAGCACTCGCTCAGCCCGCGTCCGTAGAAGGGCGAGGTGTCGATGAAGTTCATGCCCAGGTCGAGCGCCACGTGTACCGATCGGAGCGCCTCGTCGAAGTCCACCGTGCGGAACTCCTGGCCGAGCGACGATGCCCCGAAGCTCAAGGCGGACAACTGCATACCCGTACGGCCCAGTGGTCGAAACTGCATTCGATCATGCCCCGAAGACTTTGGAGTGAGACATCACCCGATCCCTTGGAACGATATCGTGAAACTCATCGATCGGTCCTGTCGGCCGGTTGCTCGTCCTGTCCCGGCAGGCGCGGAGTTCGTGCCTCGCCACGCAGGCGCGGCGACGAGACTCCGAACTGGTCCATCGCGAAGTTCCGGAAACCCAGCTTGCGTGCCGGCGAGCCCTCCTGGACGCGATAATTGCCGACCGACGGGTCGACGAACATCGGGTCGCCGGCCAGCGAATGCGCGTCGAGGCCGAGGGCCTGCGCTGACTTGCGGGCGCGCTCGTCGGGGAAGAGATTGTGATCGATCTCCCGACCCCAGACCTTGGGCATGCCTATCGGATCATACCGGCTCCCGACGATGTTCTGGTGGAACACGTCGTTACTGCCTTCGTACCAGACGTGCGGATGGAATGAGTTGCCGACGATGACGTTGTTCCGGACAATCCGGTCATAGCCCTCACGCAGCTTGATCCCGCCGTGCAGACAGAGGTTATCTTCGATGATATAGTTGCTGGAGCCGTCGTCGAGGTCGATGTCCCAACCGTGGTCACATCGCCAACGGTTATGGCGGAGCACGATCGGCTTGCGGCAGTCGAGCGATGGTAATTCGGGGCTTTTCTTGACGCGGTCGTTCACGGCGGCGACGTTCGGCAGCCAGAAACGGTCGCGGCCCCACGAGTTGAACGAGCCGTGGTCGCCGGTCTCCTGGACCGTGTCGAACACGTCGCACCCTTCGATGAGATGGCCGCCCCAGCAGCCGTCGCCGATGTTGATCCCGGCGCGCGGGACGTCGTAAATGCTGCAATGGCTGACGGTGATCGCCTCCGACATGGCGATCTCCACCCCGGCCGCCTGCTTCTCGAACTGGCCGATGCCGGAGACCAGGCAATCGTGGACGCGGCAATCGGCCGGATAGTTGTCGGTCTTCGGGCCGGGCGTCCGGTCGATCATCTCCTCGGGCTGCGTCTGGCCGTATTCGAACAGCGGCGACCGGACTGCCGAGGGATCGCCGACGAAGCATACGCCGTTGGCGCCCGCCTCGGCGATCTTGCACCCCCGGATCGTAACGCGACGGTTGTACGCGTTGACGAAGACCGCGTTGCCGCCAACCTGATCGAAGACGCAATCGGTGACGCCGCAGTCCTCAGACCCTTCGAACAGCACGGCCCCGCCGCGGTAGATGGTCCAGTCGCTGCGCAGGAGCGGTTCCTTGTTGTCCATGAACGTACGGGAGGTTTGCGTCAGCGTCAGACCCTGCAATGAGACGTATCGGACGGGATTCGCCCGCGTGCCCCGCAACTCGACGAGGTGACGGATGCCGGCGGCCTCGACGGTCGCCCGCTTGAGATCCACACCCGAGGGAGGATCGAGGAACAGCTTCCGACTCGCCGCATCGTAGAACCATTCGCCGGGGGCGTCGAGTTCTTCGAATACGTTCTCGACGAATCGATCTCGCTCGTGCATGCCCATGCGCCGGTTGTTCTGCCAACCGCCTTCGAGCTTGACCTGGCCCCGATCATCGACGCCCGTGATTCGATAATGGAAATCGCCCCAGGCGTGCCGGTGCAGGGCATGGACGAAGGCGCCTACCGGATGATCCCAATGCCTGACGCGCGTCGGCGCGATGGCATCGGCGGCCGTGCCGTTGAATGGCCGGGCCCTGGGGTCATAGTTCGGATAGCGAGCCATCCGCATCCGCCGGCCGTCGACGAAGACCTGGTCCAGCTCGAACGGCAGCTTCGCGGTGACTTCGGCCTGCATGATGCCGTCTTTGTATGGCTTCCAGTCCAGGTTGAGTCGGGCACCGCCACTCAGGATCACCGTCGCCCCGGGCGAGGCGGCATAGGTGATCGGCCGATCCGCGGTGCCGGAGTCCTCGGGGCCGAGGACGAGCGGCTCCGGGAGGTAATAGGTCCCGGCGGCCAATCGGACCGTGATGGAACCCTCCCCCTGCCCTTTCGCGGCGCGGACCAGGTCGCGGGCGCGGACCGGGGTCCGTATCGGACTCTCAGCCGTGCCGGGGTTGGCATCGTCGCCGGTCGGGGCGACGTGGATGATCGTGTCGGCGCGGGTCACACCGAGGGTTGCGAGGATGAAGAAACAACAGAGCCGGATCGCTCTCATCAGCACGCGGGCTTCCTCATCGAGACAGCGGGATATCGGTACTCGAGATCATCGGACCGGCTATCGTAGGCGGGCACGGCGTTCGCCATGATCCGCACGGTGCGGGGTGCCCCGCCTTACCAGGAGATGATTGTACCGCCGCCGCCGGTCGATGTAACGAGGTTCGCTCCGAATCCGGAAGCGACATCTCGAGCCACGGCTATCTCTTCTCGACGATGAGGATCCCGTAGGGTGCGCCCAGAGAAGATAACCCGTCAAAGGTCAGGCGGATCTGGTTGATCACGCCAGTCAGGCCCAGCAGGTTCTTGGCCGTTGCGGAGGGTGGGGCGTCCGGGTCGCCGAGGAAATAGCAGGGGAATACGTAATCCGTCAGATCCATCGCGGGAATCCTTACCCGGAGCAATCCCGATCAGACTTCCTGCCCATGCAGCGTCAAGCCCGGTATGAGCCTCTTTGGAATGGGGAGGTCCCAGGCCTTCGCCCGGGCGGCCAGCATGGTCGTCATCTCCGTGCCGGAATCGATTCGAAAAACGGCAGGCCTCCAGAACCCTTGGTTTGTCTTGATGACAAGATTCAACTCCGCGTGAAGAACCAGGTCGCCGGTCGCCTTGAGGGTCCGGCCCTGGAGGGGTAGTTCGAGACGTGTCATTTATGGGGGTCCGATCCGAACATCCTTCTGCTGTTCCAGAGGCGTTTCCTGCAGGAACTTCATGACCTCATCCCATCCGACGGCCAGCACTTCGATCCCTTGGGGTGTTCGTCGGGCGGCGACTTCCGTTCCTTCGTAGTAGTACCGTAGCGTCTGCTCATCCCTGGACTTCTTCGCATATTCGTCCGTGTAGTACGGTTGCAGCCGAGCCTGTTCAGCCGCGATCCACTCCGCGACCTCTGGCGGCACGGGAAGGAGCCCCCGCGGCTTGGGTATCGTGGGATCATGCGCGGGGAGGGTCAGATCGATGATCTCGCTGGACATCGAAGCGGCTCCTTATCTCAACAGGGCGAACTTGCCCTCCCTGATTATCGGCGTTGGGGGCCGTTTGCAGCAACTCGGGTTTTCCGGCCCCAGATTCGATGGATGATCCGACGATCGATCCTGGACCCGCGTCAGACGAACGACCCGGCTTCCTGACGCCGCGCGGACTGCTCGCGCAGCCAGTCATACCAGTGATTCAGGCCATCACCGCGCGTCGCCGAGACCTCGATGATGCAGATCTTCGGATTCACCTTGCGCGCAAAATCGAGGCAGCGCTCCACGTCGAACTGAACGTAGGGTAGGAGGTCGATCTTGTTCAGGATCATGACCTCGCTGGCGCGGAACATGTGCGGGTACTTGATCGGCTTGTCGTCCCCCTCGGTCACGGAGACGATCACGACCTTGGCCCGCTCGCCGAGGTCGAAGAGGGCCGGGCAGACCAGGTTGCCCACGTTCTCGATCATCACCACCGAGTCGCGTGGCGGGTCGAGTTGCTGCAAGGCCCGGCCCATCATCGAGGCATCGAGGTGGCACGCCGTCCCCGTGTTGATCTGCACCACCCGGCAGCCCGTGGCCTGGATGCGCTGGGCATCGTGCAGGGTCTGCTGGTCTCCTTCGATGACGGACATGGGCAGTTCCCGGCCCAGGTCGCTGATGGTCCGCTCCAGGAGCGTGGTCTTGCCTGCCCCCGGCGAGCTCACGAGATTCAGCGCCAGGATGTCCCGCCCGGCCAGCCAGCCGCGGACTCGCTCCGCCAGCCGGTTGTTCCTGGCCAGGACTTCCTGTTCCAGCGAGATGACCGTGCCGTGTTGATGGGTATGAGCGTGGTCGTGATCGTGATCATGGTCGTGATGGTGATCATGCCCATGATCGTGGGGATGCGGGTGGTCGTGAAGAGGATTCAGGACGATCGTCTCCCGGCTTTGCAGGTCGGTCAGTTTGATCTCGGAGTCGTCCGAGCAACCGCAGGTCGCGCACATTCAGGCCACCTCCATTTCCTTGATCTGGATCTCGTCGCCGGCCAGCCACTGGAGATCGTAACTGCCGCAGGGGCAAGTCCCGAAGGGCTCGTCGAGCGCGAGCTCCGCCCCGCACTGCCGGCATCGCGCCCGTCCCGGGATCTCGAGGATCTCGAGCCGGGCCCCTTCCGCCGCCGTCCCCTCACTGCAAAGGTCGAAGCAGAACCGGATCGAGTCCGGGAGGATCGGCGCATGCTGGCCGATCTCCAGCACCACGCGCGTGACCCGGGCGTCCCCGGCGCGCCGGGAGACGATTTCGATGATTTCCTGAGCAATCCCCAGTTCGTGCATGACAGATTCTCGCTCACGCTTGGACCTCCGGGCTGGCCGACGCGATCAGGGTCAGGTCTCGCGACGGGTCGAGGAGCCCGGCGACCAGGGAATCGATGAGCGGGATCGCCCGATCGACGGCCGCCTCGACGGGGGCGCTGAGCCCCATGACCGGGTCCTCGTCGGTGCCGATCGTTTCGGGCTCGCAGCCCACGAGGAGCACGCGCCCGGCCTGATCGCCCAGGGCCGTCGCCAGTCGGAGGACTTTCAGCGGATCCATCCCATGGGTCTGGATCAAGAGGTCGGCGTCCTCCGGCTCGCGGGCTTCCGCGGGGTCGGGCTCGATGACATAGAGGGTGCTGGGCGGGCCGCCGCGGGGTGTCGCATCGATGATGGCCGCGTCGTAGCCGTCGAGCAGCGCATAGGCGAGGTCCAGGCCGCGGATGCCGAAGTCGACCACGTTGACGCCGTCCGGCATGGGGCGCGCGGCCAGTCGACGCGCCACCTCGGAACTGAAGGCGTCGTCCCCCAGGAAGATGTTCCCGATTCCTGCGACCAGGATTCGCGGGGGACTCATGGGCTCCCTCCTTCCTCGATCTCGATGGGCTCGAGTTCCTCGGGCCGGAAGAAGAACCGGAGGCCGGGCTTTCCCTCGAGCCCGAGATCCTGTCCGGGATCGTCGTCCACGGTGACGGCCACGTGCACGCGGTCCTCATAATCCTGCTCGATGGCCGCGATCGTGGCGTCCTTCCCTTTCAGGGCCAGGTCGAAGATATCGGCGTCGCCCCGGGGCCAGATCTTCACCCGGTCGCCCAGCCGGTATTCGACGCCCGCGACGCGAATCCGGTCGATCTTCGGCCGATCATCCCACGGTTCGAACTGGTCCATTGGTCTGCTCGCTCAGAGGGGCCGGAGGCCCCGGACGGTGCAGTGAAGTCCCATCAGTTGCTCGCGCGCCATCGATTCGGTTCGCTTGAGCAGCGTGCGGGCCCGTTCGTCGATGTTCGCCATTGCCTTCTTCTCGTCGTCGGTCAGGGTCAGGATGCGGAGAGTCAGGATCTCGTCGATCTCGGTGGAGCCGAACAGGTCCCCCGGACTCTCCGGGGCGATCTGAGGATAGTCATAGAGGATGATCGGCGCCGAGAGCATCGTGTTCCGCTCCCCCAGCTCGCCGACCAGGACCGGCCAGGCCCCGATGTTGCGACACCCGGCCGCGATCGCGCGCCAGGGCTCGGGCGGGTCGGTCGATGAGACGAACTCGCCGCCGCGGACGACGAGGATCGCATTCGTCGAGACGAGCGACTTCAGCAGGGCCTCGTCGCGACTCTTCTTCCCGGCCAGCTCGAACGGTGTGGTGTTGAAGACCTTCACCGTCACCTTGTAAAGCCCCTCCTCGGCACGCTCGGCCGCGAGTTCGATGGAGCCGGCGATCGGCTCCTGTTCGCGGACGATTGTGTCGCCGGGATCGGGCGCGCTTTCGCGCTGACATCGCCCCGGGAAAGCGAACGCGTGCGTGAGCGGCGTGGCGACGAGTTCGGCCAGCTCGTGCTCGCCCGTGTCGATCTCGCGTTCGACGGCCTCTTGCCAGACGGACAAGCCGTCGGCATCGGTCGGGGAAAATCCCGCCCTTTCGACCCGGCGTAGCTGGAGCTGAAGGAACCGGACCCGTACGCTCAGGGTCGTGCCCTCGGCCCTCGGAGAGGCTGCCTCCGAGGTTTCGTCGGCCATCTTGTAGGGTGCTCTGCGAGCGCCGAATTCGGGAAATCCCCCCGTCGCGGTGCTCGCGGAGCACCCTACAAATGCCTTCGGAGACGGCGTCTGAACGAGGCATTCCGTCTGCGACATCCACGGGTCGGTTCCCCGTTGCGCCTCGCTGTACGATCGCGGATACAACCCTCCGAACGTCCATCGCTGGCGGTTCTTCACGGTCGGCCGATAGGGGTAGAGGAGATAACCCTCGTAGAGTACGACGTCGGCGATCTGGTCCACCAGTGGGGCGTTCATGAGGGCAGCTCCGGGATGTCGGCTTCCTGATTTACATGCTATGAATCTTCATGTAACGCCTTAAATCCGGTCCGAGGTAAGACCACGTCAGGATCCCCAGCCCGACGACCACCACTCCGGCGATCAGCAGGCCCGTTGAAGGTCCCCCGGAGTCTCTTCGTCTCTCGGGGGCGGATCGCCCCGTCCAATCGCCGGCCGTTGCGGGCAACCACGAATCGTGCTGCCTGGATTCCAGTCTCAACATGCTCCAGCCCCTTTCTCGGATAGGATGGGAGATCGCCGGGTCTCGTCGAGGATCGGCGACCGATTCATCAAGATTCCGGCAAACCGCCGATGTCGAACGAGAGCCGGACCTCGTCTTTCAGGCGGATCGAGCCGGCAATGGCGGTCACCGGCTCGATCCCGAATTCGGACATCCGGAAACGATCTTCGCCGCGCAGGCGGAGTCCGTCCTTGAACAGGATCAGCTCGGCCTCGAGCCGATGGGGACGCGTGCGACCGCGCAAGGAGAGGTCGCCGCCGAGCCGGAGTCGATACAGGCCGGGGCCGATGGGAGCGGCCTCGACATGCTCGGCCCGGAATGCGACCTCGGGGTAGGCCGACGTATCGAAGACTTCGGAGCGCATGCGGGCCTCGATCTCGCGACGGTCGGACTCGCTGACCCGATCCGTCACCAGGAGCGAGTCGGCCCGGACGGTCAGCTCGATGGAGATGTCCCCGACCCGGCCGGGATCGAGTCGGATAATCCCCGAGTACTCGCCCACGCTGAAGGTCGGGCTGTGCGCGAAGGCCGAGAGTCGCCCGCTGGCGAAAGCCTGGACCGTGAAGCGGCTATGAGGAGGATCGAGCTGGTAGAGAACCATCATGAGATCGTCTCGCGGCAAGGGTTCGGCCGCCGATGCGGCCCGAGCAAGACTGTACGGTTCACGACGTCGACAATTCCTCCGCGGCGGAGAGGAGCCGCTCCATCGTCTGCTCCCAGGTCGGCAGACCGCGCCGGGGCACGCGTCGGAACCTTGTCCCGGCCTGGCCGCTGAACAGGTTGGCGCAGGCCTCGCACGCGCAGGACAGCTTGCGAGTGGCGATCTCGACCAGGTGGTCGTGTTCGTCCGACAGCCCCGCGTCGCACTGCTCGCAACGCTTGCGCGGGGTCGTCCGGGGCCGTACGAACCGGCGGAGGGAAGCCAGGGCGGTCAGCTCGCCGCCGCCACTCGAATCGGGATTCATGACGACGTTCACTCCCTGACTCGGGGGATTCCAGCTTCGCCTCGTTCTGATCGGCTCCTGGGTCAGTAACGCGCGACCCACCTGGGGGCTGCGCCGGCGGAGCCGGCTTGACCCCAGGCACCCCCGGGTTCTGGCCGCAAAGCCGGGGTGGCTGGGATCGAGCCCGAAGGGCGAAGCCCCCAGGGGCTCCCCGCGCATGACTTATCTAGGGACCAATAGCTCTGCAATCGGTGGTGTCATAGGCGTATTGAACGGCCTGTTTCGCTGGATCTTTGGGGGTGGCGAATTCTCGGCGCCGAAGGACCAAGCTGTAATAACCAATGGGTTAGCAGCGACAAAGACCATTCAGATCGGCGCCGGCTTTTCGTCACTTCGACGACCGTTGGAGCCCCGTTCAATGCGCTTATGACACCACCGATATCTGGAATCTGGAATCTCGAATTGCGAATCCGCACTCAGCAAATCCTCGGCAACTGCTCGCCGGCCAGCATGCTAACCACGCGCTCGCCGCCGACGACCGACCGCATGGTGACCATGCCCGGGTGTTCGGCGACGACCTCTCCGATCATGGCGGCGTTGCACCCGAGTGGGTGGGCCCGCATCGCGTCCAGCACGCGCCCGACATCTCCGGGCGGCACGACGGCGATGAGCTTCCCTTCATTGGCCACGTACAGGGGGTCGAGCCCCAGCATCTCGCAGGCGCCCCGGACCTCGGCGCGGACGGGGATTGCCGCCTGCTCGAGCCGGACGCCCACCCCCGAGGCGACCGCCAGCTCGTTCACGACGCTCGACACGCCCCCTCGGGTCGCGTCGCGCATGGCGCGGATGCCCGGACACGCCGACAGCATGACCCGAATCAAGCCGGTGAGCGCCGCGCAATCGCTTTCCAGGACCGTCTCGAATTCGATCCCCTCGCGCACCGACATGATGGCGATCCCGTGATCGCCGATCGTCCCCGAAACCACGATGCAATCGCCGGGCCGAGCGGATGCGATCGAGAGCATTCGCCCCTCGGGGACCACGCCGATGCCCGAAGTCGTGATGAAGACCTGATCCCCCTTGCCGCGGTCCACGACCTTGGTGTCGCCGGTGACCAGCGAGACCCCCGACTCGTCGCACGCGGCGCGCATCGAGTCGACAATCCGCTTCAGGTCCGAGAGTGCCAACCCTTCCTCGAGGATGAATGCCGCGGAGAGGAACAGCGGCTCGGCCCCGCCCACCGCCAGGTCATTCACCGTGCCGCAGACCGCCAACCGGCCGATGTCGCCCCCGGGGAAGAAGAGCGGGCGGACCACGAACGAATCGGTCGTGAACGCGACTCTCGGGG
>JBKQHM010000727.1:0-3466 GCA_052148775.1 Isosphaeraceae bacterium
CGGTCACGCCCAACTACCAGTTCAACGACCTGCGGGTCTCGGTCGGGACCGGACTGAAGGTCAATATCCCGATGTTCGGCCCCATGCCCTTCGAGTTCGACCTGGCGTTCCCCGTGCTCCATCAGTACGGCGACAAGGTCCAGTACTTCAACTTCACCATGAGCGGGTTCTATTGAAATGCGGACGGGCCGACTCATTACGGCCGGCCCGACGACATCAGTTTCCACCCGCTTCACAGGCTCGGGCCGCATCAGTTCGCCTGACCGGATGGATCTCGTCTTCGACGGGCAACAGCAGATGCTGTTGACTCCATTCGCCGTTATGCGTGTTGAAGGCGGCCACATGATCGATGCTCTTTCCCTTGAGGCTCAATGCCAGGACATCATCGCCCATGAGCGGTAACGCACCGAGGCGGAACGCGAGATTGACCGGCGTCCGCTCAGGCGTGCCGACAGAATTCCGGAAAGAATCGCGATCGCGCCCGCGGGGGAGACCTCGGCCCATTCCGGTGTATTTACGACCAGACAGACGGCGAGTAGAATCGAGTTATGTCCAGTAAGTCGCACCCCATTCTGATCGGTTGCAGCGGGTGGAGCTATCCCGAGTGGGATGGCGCGTTCTACCCGGGCGGCACGGACCCATCGGATTACCTCGCCTGGTATGCCGACCGCTTCCCGATCGTCGAGGTGGACAGCACCTTCTACCGGGTCCCGACGCGAAAGATGGTCCATGGCTGGCGCAACCACTCGCCGGCGGCATTCCGATTCACGCTGAAGGTGCCCCAGACGATCACGCACAAGAAGCAGTTGCAAGACTGCGAGAAGGACGTGGAGGAATTCGTCGCGGCGATCGAACCGCTGGGCGAGAAGTTATCCTGCGCCCTGTTGCAGATGGGCTACTTCAATCGCGAGCAATTCTCGTCGCTCGAAGCCTTCCTGGAGATCCTCGACCCGTTCCTGGCCAACTGGCCGCATACGGCCGTGCCCCTGGCGATCGAGACGCGGAACCCGAGGTGGGTGGTCCCGGAGCTGACCGAGGTCTTGCGACGGCACAACACGGCACTGGCCCTGACCGTGCAGAAGTGGATGCCCCGGCCGGCCGAGGTCATCGCCCGGCTCGATCCCATCACCGGCCCGCTGTCCTACTTCCGCCTCATCGGCAACCGGGAGGCGATCGAGAAGCTGACCCCGACGTTCAACAAGATCGTCGTCGACAAGTCGGAGGAGCTCGCCGAATGCGCCTTGACGATCGAGGCCATGGCCGAGCGGGTCCCGGTGGTCGTCTTCGCCAACAACCATTACGCCGGCTTCGCCCCGGAGACGGCGCGTGCGATGCAACGGATTCTCGGCATCCCCGAATTGATCCCGCCGCCCCGACCCAGGACGACACTCTTCGACTGATCTCGTGATGTTGAAGAAATGAAATAACGAGAGTGCTCGACGATCGCCACCCGGAAATCCGGGTCGAGGCCGCTCAGCGGATGGGGGTCCCTGGTACATTGGGCGAGGGTCGTAAGCCCTCAATTCGAGCGGACCTGGCACCACGGGCATTGCACTGGTTTGCACTCCTGTGCAACATTTCGACGGGTCGCCCCGATCGATCTCCGGGGAGGATCGGGAGTTAGGATTGCGTCCACGAACGGTCCGGACGAGGCGGGTCGCGGGCGGCAATACCCCTGTCGTTTCGGTTCGCGGTCCTTGATGACCCGACGCGCCCAACTGATATTCAAATGGACAGACTGCCATGGTCCCCACCTCGTCGGGAATCGATTGCGCGCTTTCCATAATATTAGAATGGCGCCGTTTTGCAATTTCATGAATGCACCTATCGCGGATTCGGGCCGTTTTTCTCCCGAACCATCGACCACGAAAGCAGATAGAAAATCCGAAAAAAATTGGGATTTGCGCGCAGCAGACCACCGCCTGGCCCCGAAATGAGTGGGGAGTAAAGAGGACCGATCTTGGCCCGTGAGTCGCGATGGAGCAGAAAACGGGCCTTGATCGCTTCGGAGGGTGATTAGCGACAATAAGAATTCCCTGCCCCGTGTTGCCTCCTAGGAGGAAGTCACCCAGTGGCGACTGCTTATAGGATGCAGCTCGGGTACTCTCTCTGCCCTCCAGGCTTGATCGTCCGCGGCGTCTCCGCCGAGCCCGCTCGCTCCTGGCATCGATGTCCGGATGAAGCGTGTCGCCCCTTTGTCTTGAGGCGTGGGTAACATTCCGGTGAGGCAACGGCCCCGTTTCGGTAACAAGAACGATGAGGCAATGCGGAGGGAATTCTAATTGTCGCTGATCAGATGTGGGAAACGGCCCCACCGAGAATGCCGTTCAAACCGTTTGCTTGATCGTGAATCCGCTTCGGGATGTTTCTCCCATCCAATCGCCGTCCCTCGCGGATTCCGCTTGTCAAAATGGGCAATCTGGCTTAGACTAGGTGCAAGAGACTAGCATGAGAGGAGCCCCCGCATGAAATCCGTCGGGAGTTACGAAGCCAAGACCCATCTGCCCCGGCTGCTGAGTGAGGTCGAGCACGGGGAAACGATCACCATCACCAAGCGCGGGAAGCCGATCGCCGTGCTCTCTCCAGCAGTCGCGGCCCCCAAGCCCGATGTACACTCGACCATCGAGCAGATCAAGGAATTTCGAAAGGGCCGCACGCTCGGTGGCTTAACGATTCGGGAAATGATCGAGGAAGGACGCCGCTTCTGATGGGACGGCCAGCGAGTGGTACACGGCGTTCGACGCCGAATGCCGATCCGGCATTCGTACTCGATAATTCAGTCGTGATGGCCTGGAGCTTCGAGGATGAGGCCAGCCCTTATGCTGATACGGTGCTGAACGCGTTCCAGAGCAGTCGGGCGATAGTACCAACGCTGTGGCCGCTCGAAGTCGCTAATGCCCTGCTGGTAGGGGAGCGCAGGAAGCGAATTTCCCAGGCCGACTCGCTCAGATGGGTGCAGATACTCGCTGCGCTGCCGATCGCGATCGACGACGCAACCAACCGCCATGTTTGGACTCTGACCTTGAGTTTAGCACGCGACCAGGTAATTTCTGCTTACGACGCAGCGTATCTTGAGCTTGCCGTGCGGCTCAACCTGCCGCTAGCCACGCTGGATACGAGGCTCAAAGACGCGGCGACGGCGGTAGGAGTCGCCTTGTTCGGGCTTCACTAACCTGCTTTGCGTTCGGTTTGATTCTCGACCGCTCCTCAAATACTCAACGTTTCTCACACTTATTTGTTCCCTGCTTGCGAGTTGCCAATGCACTCACAGGACCGTGCGATCGACCTTTTTTCGGGCTCGGGGGCAGTCACAGCCGCATTGCAGCACGGCGGCTTTCGGGTTATCGCGGCCATCGACGAAGACCCCGTCGCCTGTCAAACCTATAAGCTGAACCACCCGGATGTCGATCTCATCGAGAAGAACATACTCAAGGTGAAGCCGACGGCGATTCTCGAACGGCACCCC
>JBKQHM010000728.1:0-6431 GCA_052148775.1 Isosphaeraceae bacterium
TTTTGGGCCGGCGACCGCGGCGCGCACCGTCCCCGGCCTCGCCGGAGGCGAGGAAGTGAGAGACATCTGACCAGTAACCACGCCACCAACGGCCACCTCTGTCGTCAAGGCGATCACCACTCGCCACACGGGTTCATCAGGGGAGTGACCCCACACTGCCACATCAGGCGTTGGGTGATCCGACAGAGCGCCACGCTTTTCTCGAAGGCGTCAAAGCGCCATGGGGACATGAGGCGTTGTTCGGGCCGTCGGCTTCTGTGGTCAGGTGGGGTCGGTCTCCCCTGACGGATTCGATTCTACCATGGTCACCCCCAGTCGGAGTAAGAGTTCGGGCAGGATGGCACTCAGCGGACGCGGCCCGGTGCGACGTCGGCCCAAGTTCGGCGGTGGCGCGGCGGCCGGAGGCGGTGGCGCGGCGGGTCGGCCGGAGCCCGGGGTTGTGGGCGAGTCGACCGGGAGCCGTTGGGCTCCTTGAGCCGTCCCGGCCGGGTCGGCCGTCGGGATCGCGCCGGCCGAGAGGGCCTGGAGCCGCTGGGCCTCCGCGGCGTGCTCGGCTCGCGGGATCGCCGCGATCGCCTCGCGCAAATCACGTAACACCTGTTCAATCTGTGTATCATGTTCGAGATAGAATGTGCTCAACTTTTCCAGGATGTAGTGCCGTTCCCGGCACTCGGGTGATGGAACACCTGGCCGCCGGCCACCATGCGGTAGGCGATCCGGCAGAACCGCTTGGCGGCCCGCACCACGCAGGCACGCCGATCCATCCCGGCCTCCCGCCAGGTCTCTCTCAGCTTGTTAAAAATATTTGTCACAAGACAAAAAGATTTTCACCAATTATTAGGATCACATACCGCAGCGAGCGATTGGCGCGCCCCACCAGCGGGCCGGAGTGGTCCACCTGATCGCTCTGGTATCGGGCCGGGTACAATCCCGCCCTGCCGGTGATCGGGTTCTCGCGGGGCGAGTTGCGGATCGGCCCCATCTCGCCAGCGAACTCGGCCGTCGAGACGACATTGAGCCCGGGGAAGCTCAAGAGGATGACGTAGGGCGTCCGGACCAGGAGCGAGGCCAGGTCGCTCTCGACGGATCGGATCGAGCGCAGCCTGGCCTGCCGCTCATCATCAAGATATATGAAAATTCGTTTGCGAACATCTGCATTCTGATCGGGATCGTGGGCCTGCTCGGCCCAGGCCAGGACCTTCTCCAGGCTGCGGCGTTGATACCGCACCCCCTCGGCTTGCAGGAGCGCCGCGAGTCCATCCAGGCCGCGCGCGCGGATCTCCCGGGCCGAGCCGGTGTGTCGCGCGATGACCAGGACCGGCTCGTGATCGAAGATGTTGCCGACGGCGGCGGAGAGGCCGGGGAGGAGGGCATCTCTTCTCCCCCAGTGGGGCCCGCTTTCGGGGTAATCCGGTACAGATCGGCGGGTCGGACGAAGCTGGGAGCCCAACGTCCGGAGCGCGGCGATCCCCTGAGATGTAACCGGTAGTGGTCAGGAGAACCGCATCCAACTCCATGCCGATTGGTTCGATGCAAGAACCCAGGAGCGGCCTGGCGAGCAGGTCATCCCTGGGTCTCTCTGAAGGGCGCGTCGACTCGCGAGATCGATAGTCAGGCTCAGATGGCCATGGCCTTGCGGCGTCGCAGGGTGTAGCCGACCATGACCAGCGCACCAAGACCGGCAAGCACCAGGCTCGAGGGTTCGGGGACGGCGGACGTGAGGGTCGTGCTGGTCGAGAAATTGATCTCGCTGCCCTTGGACAGCGTGACCTTGAGATACTCGGTGACCGAGTAGGGCTGCGTCAGCCCGCTCGTGATGTTCAGATAAGCGTCGTTGTTGTAGGACCCCGACGTGATGGACAGACCACTGGCCTGGTTCTGGGCCCCCGGCGTGAACCCGGTCGTGGTCGCCTCGCCATTCGCCGGGTCGATGTAGCTCTGGAAGGTCATCAGGTTCGCAGTCCCCGGCTTGATGACCGTGCCGCCGACATGGCTGTCCACCGAGATCAGCCCTGGTGTGTAAGGGTCGGTGAAGCCGGTGTCACTCAGCTTGATATACAGGGTGGCCGTCGCGGAATTCTTGTTCGTGATGCTCGTGTCGCTCCCGAGCAGGTCGGCGAAGCCGGAACTGCCGGGGCTGTTGGACGACGTGGTCAACGCCTGGATGCTGAAGCCGCTGAAATTAGTGATCGGAGAAGTGTAGCTCGCCAAGGTGCCGGAGGCCTCGGTCGCCACGGTGGTCCAGGTGGTCCCGTTGGTGCTCAACTGGATCATCAAGTCGGCACGGGCGGGGGCGGCCATGGTCATGGCCAGGATCCCAGCCATCGCCAGGATGGGTGAGACCGATCGGCGGAAGATCTTTGACATCAGTCGATTGTCCATTGTTGAGACGAATGTGCTTCGCGGACATCACAGACCGGCATCGGCGGCGCGGCGGCATTGTCCTTTTGCCGAGCCGGGGCCGAAGGACGTCGAGTACCGATGACGGCGTGTATCGAGATCCAGCCTAAGTGCCGGGGGTCGATGCGAGAAGCCATGTTGCCATGAATGGACAATGCACGTTCAGAAACGTTGAAACTGAGGAACATGCGCTGATTTCGGGCAGCGCGTCGCCGGGCGATGATGCCGGGACGCCCGCTTCCTCTCCCGCCGGGGGAAGGAAAAGACTGCCATGCGGGTTTTGGGCCGGCGACCGCCGCGCGCACCGTCCCCGTCCCCGGCCTCGCCGGAGGCGAGGAAGTGGGAGACGTCTGGCCAGTAGCCACGATCGCTCCAGTTTGCTTGAGGCTTCCCGGTGGATTCGGTAACTTCAAGAGAGACGAAAAAACCGCCGCATCGTTTCGAAGGCGGACCAGACGACAGGGGACCTCATGGATTTGACGACCGCCGCTACTCCCTCACGGACTGCGGCCAACTTGCGATTGCGCGCGCCGGTCGGGATTACCATTCTCTTCGTCGCGTCGGGGGCCTCGGGGTTGATGCTCGAGGTGGTCTGGTCCCGGATGCTCGGCTGGCTGCTCGGGGCGACGACCTGGTCGGTGATGACGGTCCTTGTCGCCTTCATGGGCGGGCTGGGGCTGGGCGGGATCCTCTGGGGGCGTTGGGCCAGTCGTTCCGCTCGCCCGTTGCGGCTCTTCGGCCGGATGGAGGTCGCGATCGGCCTTTATAGTCTGGCCGTGCCGATCGTGTTCGACGGGCTGGGCGGCTTTTTCGTGGCGGCGACGCGCGTCGTCGGCGACTCGCCCGAGATCGCGATGGCCATCCGGATCGTCACGGCGGTGATCGCCCTGGCACCGCCGACACTGCTCATGGGCGGGACGCTCCCCGTCCTGACCCGGTTCGCCGCGGCCGGTCGGGCGGAACCGGGGCGGACCGCGGGCTGGCTGTATGCGGCCAACACGGCCGGGGCGGTGCTGGGTTGCTTCGTCACGGGTTGCTTGCTGATCTACTGGCTCGGGGTCGTCGAGACGAACTGGGTGGCGGCCCTGATCGATCTCGGCGTCGGTGTCGCGGCCATCGTCTGGGATCGATGGTCGATCCCGCTGGGCGAAGATGACACGGCCCCCTTGGAATCGGTCGCTCGCCCGGCGCTGGGGAACGTGGCGCTGATGGTCGCGTCGGTCTCGGGGTTCTGCGGGATGGCGTATGAGCTGCTCTGGTCGCGCGGGCTGCTGGCGGCCGTCACCGACGATACGACCTACGCCTTCACCCTGATGCTGACGGCGTTCCTTGCCGGTCACGCCCTGGGGGCGGCCGTGGCGGGACGATCGGGCCGCGAGGTTCGTCCGGGCCGGGGATGGTGGCGGCTGGGGACGGCCCAGGTGCTCGCGGGCGCGACCGCACTTCTCTCGCTGCCGCTGCTGGTGCTCTTACGCGATCCGATCAATCGACTGGGGTTCAACGAAGGGATGAGCTTCTGGGGCGGACGCATCCCATTTCACCTGGCGATTAGCCTGGCGGTCTTCGCCCCTTCGGCCGCGTTCCTGGGGGCGAGCTTCGCGATGGCCGCCCGGCTCTATATCGGGTTCGGGCGGCCGATCGGCGCCAGCACCGGGCGGCTCTATGGGCTGAATACGCTGGGCGCGATCGCCGGGGCGATCGTCACCACGGCCTGGCTGATCCCCGGCCTGGGCACGCAGGGCGCGGTCATCGTGCTGGGGCTCATCCAGGCGGCGGTGGGGGCGCTGGCGATCCTGTTCCTGGGGGAGAGCCGGGGCGGATGGTCGCAACGCGCCGCTGCGGTGGCCGGATGGGCGGTCGTGATCTCGGTCGCCTGCTCGCTCAACCAGCAGCTCCCGCTGGTGACCGTCTATGCCAAGCAGGAGCCGGGCAAGCTCCTGGCCCTCGTCGAGGGCTCGGGGGCGGCCATCACCGTGCATCAGCGGACGGCGGCCGACCGGGTGATCTCGATCAACGGCGTGAACGTGGCGGGGACGAATCCGGTCCTGCGGGCGACCCAGAAGCTTCAGGCCCATCTGCCGGTCTGTCTTCATCCGACTCCGCGATCGGTCCTCCAGATCGGCTTCGGTTCCGGCGGGACCTGTTACTCGGTCAGTCTGCACCCGGAAGTCGAGTCGATCGAGGTGGTCGAGCTCAATCCCGACGTGCTCAAGGTCGCCTCGGCGTGGTTCGGCGACATCAATCACGGAGTGCTCGACAACCCGCGCGTGCGGTCGCGGATCGCCGATGCCAAGAGTTACGTCGCCTCGACCGACCGGACTTACGACCTGATCCTCTCGGATTCGACGCATCCCCGGTTCCGGGGCAACGCCGCGCTCTATGCCCGCGACTATTTCGCCCATTGCTCGCGGCGGCTCCGGCCGGGCGGCCTGCTCTCGACCTGGCTACCGCTTTACGGGCAATCGGTCGAGGACATCCGGGGCATCCTCAAGAGCATCCAGTCCGTCTTCCCGCACGTTCAGGTCTGGTATGCGAACTCCGAGCCCCACGAGAACACGATCGTGATCGCGTCGCAGCAACCGATCGCGATCGACCCGGAAGGGCTGGGACGACGGCTCGCCGCGGTACCCGTGGCGCGCGACCTGGCGGAGGTCGGGATCACCTCGACCGTCCAGGTGCTCGACTTCTTCCTGCTCGGCGACCGCGCGGTGGCCGAGTTCTCCCGGTCGGGGCGATTGAATACCGACGACCATCCTCGGCTCGAATTCCTGGCGCCGAGGAGCCTGCGCCGGTTGCAATCCTGGGCCGAGGACTTCGCGGCGCTCCGACTGGCTCGTGAGCCGATCGAGCCTTATCTCGTCGGCGACGACCCCGCATGGCGAGTCCGGCTCTCGAAGTGGTATGCCGGGACCACGTGGAAACTCGCCGGCCAGTCCTACGAGCTCGAGACCCATGCCGACGAGGCGCTCAAGGCTTATACCGAAGGGGTACGTCTCAACCCCGAAGATAATCTGGCCGGGATCCGACTCGAACGGTTTCGACGGGCACTCGTGCCTTCCGGATCGACCGGACCCGCGCCCGGGGCAGGGAGGTGATCGGGGGAATTCCGACGGGCTTACTGCCGGTCGTCGGACCCTTTCGCGCGGGTCGGGGATTCGAAGCAGAGCCCATGGCCATCATCGGGCAACTTCGGCACGGGCGTTTTCACGAGTCGGTCGAGGCTCGGCAGTCCCTCGCGGGCGAAGATCAGGCAGAAGGAGTCCTGATAGAGCGGTAACCATCCTCGGGTCCGGCTCAACAGGTTCGCGGTCGGCGAGCCGTTCGGGGCCAGGACCAGGTCGGTGGCGGGTTCGGTCCTCAGCAAAGCATCCCAGACGCCGGTTCCCCGCTCGAAGTCCCGCGACTGTCGATAGACCTCGTCGGAATAGACCGTCTCGCGCCTCCCGTCATTCGAGACCTTCACCGCGGGTCCCAGGTGTCCGATGACATACTCGCCCCAATCGAAGGGTACGGCCACGTTACCCTGGAACCCACTGCGCTTCAGGAGGGCCACCGCACGCGCCGGGAATGCGAAATACGAGGGGTCGATGCGGATGCATCCGAATCGAGGCAAGGCGAGCCCGATCAAGAGCAGGGAACCGACGACGCCGAACGCCGCGACCCCGCGCAACGGTCCGGTTGTCAGCTCGCGGGGCGGCCACGCGCGATTCCAGGCGTCGGAGATGTGCTCTCCGGCCAGCACAATCAGAGCGAGTGCGAAGAGGGGATAGTGGCGCCCGGCGGTCATCGGCAGGACGGAGATCGCCGCCAGGGGTAGGATCATCTCCAGATTGCGCGGGCGTTGGGTTCGGAAAAGGCCGAAGATGCCGATCGCGAGGAGGAGGAGGTAGACCAGGCCCGGCAGGCTCATCAACGCCAGGGGTTTCCACTCCTGGATCTCGGGTCTCGGACCGGTCGCCGTGCGCAAGAGGAAGATGATGAGTTGCGCACCATATGGGTTGAGCAGGAGCGCGAGGCCGCAGGTGATCGAC
>JBKQHM010000729.1:0-5397 GCA_052148775.1 Isosphaeraceae bacterium
GTCGGCGGCGAGGGCACGGCCCTCGATGATCGTTTACGGCTGGAGGGCCAGGGTGACTTCCCTGGGACCCTCTCGATCATCGGCCGGGAGGTGGAGGCTCAGGCTCGCGAATCGGGGGTCGTGGACACCGAGGTGGACCTCGCAGCCTCGACCGATACCGGCGAGCGTGAATCGGCCCTGATCGTCGCTCTTGACCGGGCCCGGCCAGGTTCGGAGCCCTTCGGGTGGACCGTCCCAGAACAAGAGCCCGTCGATCGGTCCGCTGGTGTAGCGGTGGCGAACGTATGCAACCCGGATCTCGACTGCGGCCGCCTGCTGGCCGCTGATGTCGACCAGTCTGCCCTGAATGACCTGCTCGGCTTGGAGCCGGACCTCGACCGTGGGCTGATCCGCGTCGGGGTTGAGCGAGGCCCAGCCGATGCCGAAGCCGGGCGCGACGCTCAGGGCATGGACCTCGAAGAAGCCGACCGACGAGGTGCGGGATGCGTCGAAGCGGAAGCGGCCGTCGTGGCCGGTCGAGCCGCGGCCGAGCAAGGCATGCCGGTTCATGCTCTCGTCGGTGCCCACCCACGGCTTGCGGGGCCGCCCGATGACCTCGACGAGAGCCCCGCGCACCGGCTTGCCGGCCGGGTCGAGGACGCGGCCGGTCGCGATCATCCGGCCTGGGTCGGTCGCTAGATCAGGTTTGGTCGCGAGCCGCGGTTGGGGGCCATCGAACGCTTTCCCGGGCTGGTCGTCGATCGCCAGGGCGTGGGTCAGATACCCCACGCCGGTGACGACGGCGCCGAGGCACATGAGGGTTAACATGGTGATTTCCAACTTGTGGAGCAGCATGGATCGGAGCACCTTCCGGGTAAGGGCCGTCGCCGAGGCCGAGGCGCCGGCGGCGGCCTGTCCGGCCGCGAACCGGATCGCGGCCCGGGTCGTGATGTCGCACAGGGGGGATGGGATGGACGCCGAGGCCGACCGCGGCGCCAGGGCGGCGGCCAGTGTCGCGGCGGGCAAGGTCACGCCGCGTCGGGTGAGGCCGCGTCGGAGCTTCTCCCGCGCCCGGGCCAGTCGGCTGCCGACCGTGCCGGGTGGGCAGCGGAGCCGTCGGGCGGCCTCGTCGAGCGTGAGCCCCTCGAAGTAGCAGAGGATGACCGCCAGGCGGAACGATCTCGGCAATCGTTCGATCTCGACGTGCAGGGCCTCGGCCTGCTCGCGGTCGATCGCCGGCCGATCGGCCGGCGGGACCATCGGTTCGACCGCGGTGGACAAGCCCGGACCCGAATGCCTCATGGCGTCGCCCTCCTCTTTCCTCCGCCGACGGGCGAGCTGCGACCTCGTGCATCGGGCCGTCCGCAGCGCCACGCCGTAGAGCCAATGACCCAGCAGTTCAGGGTCTCGGATCGCGCCGGCCCTGCGGGCCAGGACGAGGAAGACGGCCTGGAAGGCATCCTCGGCATGATGCCGGTCGCCGAGGAGCTGCCGGCAGACGTCCAGGACCATCGGCCCGTGCCGGGCCACCAGGGCCGCGAAGGCGGCCTCGCCGGCGGCATCCCGTTGCGCGGTGAACCGCTCCAGGAGCTGCCGGTCGGAGAGCCCGGCGGCCGAGCCGCACTCGAAGAGCGAGCCGAGCTGCCGGACTACGGAACCTGTTGCCGGATACTTGCTCATTAGTCGTTGGTCATTCGAGGCATCGATCGGTAGCGAACGGCTGTTCCAACCCGGGAGACCTACGGTCAGCCTTCGGGCGAGGTCATGAGACCTGCGCCCAACTCAGCCCAACGTTCACTCATCCCCTCGATACATACTGTGACTCTGACGCCCCCATTATCCCGAGTTGTGCCCGAGGATTTCGGGGACGGGCCGGAAACCCAGGCGGGATCATGCGATCGGTCACGTCGCGGGTTTCTCGATTTCGATGTCGCCCAGTTCGAGCGTCTCGCCGGGCTTGACCGTGAATTCCTTGCGGAGCCGAGGGCCGGACGGATCGCGAAGGGTCGTGGCGTCGAGGATGCGATAGGTCGCACCCGGGATCAGGACGGGCAATACGATACGGCCCTGCGAATCGGACACGGGACTCCTCGCGTAATGGATCGGGTCGATGTCTCGCAGTGTGCCCGAGTCGGCCACCAGGGTGCCCTCGTTCTGCGCTTGCATATCCATCAGTGGGCCCGGTGTCACGACCATCCAGATCAGCCGCGGTTGAGACAAACCACCGCGCGGCTTGCCGTCGGGCCCGACCAGGCGCAACGTGGCCGATCCGCAGGGCTCGAGCCGGACGGTGATCGGCTCGACGGTCGCGGATTTGCCCGAGAAGCGGACCGTCGTACCCAGCTTGTGCTGGGCATCGAGGAAATGGACGGGGACCTCGGAATCCGGATCGAGCCCGTGCAGCTCGAAGCGGCCGTCGCGCGCGTTAGCGTGCTGGCTGCCATCCCACGATCGCTGGAGGGCCGGAGTCCGCATCAGGTTGATCCGGCTGAAGATCCAGGCATCCCGTACCGCCTGACCGTCGGGCCCGAAGACTCGACCCTTCAGCGTGACGCCGCGACGGAGCACGACCTGGGCATCCGGGCCCTCGCCATCGGGCTTCGGGTCGCGGGCGACGAAGGCGTGGGCGTAGACGCGACGGCCGCCCGGCCGGCCATCGAGGAGCAAGTTGTTGCCGATCTCCTGGAAGGCATAATCATCGGCGGGTGCCCGGACGATCAGGTGGCCGGGGCGGGCCGGGACCCCGATTGCGAACGAGCCGTCGGCCGAGGTCTCCGTCGGGGTACCCCGGCCGGGGCGAGCGTCATTCGCCGACCGCTGGGCGATGTACATCACCACGGCACCCGCGACGGGTCGACTGGAGCCTCGCTCGGTGACCTTGCCCCGGATCAGCGTGCCCCGGGGCAATACCAGGTCGACGGCATGCGCGACCGCCCCTTTCGGCCAGTCGATGGGATTGAGGGTGGTCACGTAGGGTTGCCCTTCGGGAGGGGCCACCGCCACGAGGTCGCTGGACTCCGGCCCCACACTCGAGCGGAATCGCCCTTCGGCATCCGTCTCGGTGACCATTGGGCGAGGTCCCACGCCGGCCTGGGCCCGGGCGATTCCCCCGATGCCCACCCGGGCATGATGGGCCGGCTTGCCGGTGTCGGCATAGGTCACGCGCCCGGTGAGGGTCCGGGCCGGTTGCAGCGCGATACTCAGCGGCTTCGCGGTCGAGGCGGCGTCGGTGTCGACCTCGATGCTCTGGTTGGAGAACCTCGGGTCGCGGGTGCTCAGATAGACCCGGAGCCCGGAGCCGACGCCATGCAAGGTGAAGCGGCCGTCAGCGCCGGTGGTCGCCGGGCCGGGCCAGCCGGCCAGGTCATCCGGATGGGCCCACCAGAATGAGGGACCTTCGAACTCCGCGCCGGAGGGATTCGGCCCCTCGTTGAGGACACGGCGGATGGCCGTGACCGACAACTTTACGTCGCGAGCGGGCTGGCCTTGCAGGTCGAAGAGCCGCCCCTGGATCACCTGCTCGGGCCGCAGCGCGATCTCGGCGACGGGCCGCTCGGCGTCGGGGTCGAGCTCGACCCAGCCGGTGCCATGACCCGGCGCCAGGGCGACGGCGCCGAAATCGCCCTGGCTCGATGACGAGGTGCGGGGCGCGTCGATCCGGAACCGGCCCGAGCCGTCGCTGGTCGCCCGGCCGATCTCCCTGGGGTAGAGCCGATCGGCCGGGTCGAAGGTTCCCGTCACCATGGTCCGCGCGTAGGCCATCACCGAGGCGTTCGGCACCGGCTTGCCCTGGGGGTCGAGCACTCGGCCCACCACGAACATCCGGCCCGGGGCCGGCTTCGGGTTCGCGTCATCTGGCTTCGCGACGACCGGCGGTTTCTGGACCGCCAGGGTCTTCACGGGGTCGTCCTTCATGGCGAGTGAGTGATTCCAGTATCCCGCGCCTGTGGCGATGGCGCCGAGGAACAGGAAGGAGATCGCGAGAAATCTCAATTGATGGAGCAGCATGGATCTGAGCACCTCCCGGGCAAGGGCCGTCGCCGACCGGGAAACAGCCTGTCCGGCCGCGAAGTTCATCGCGGCCCGGGTCGTGATGTCGCACAGGGGGGATGAGACCGACGCCGAGCTCGATCGGGGCACCAGGGCGGCGGCCAGGCCGGTGACCGAAGGCACGATGCCGCGACGAGCCAGCCCGCGCCGCAATCGCTCGCGGGCCCGGACCAGCCGGCTGCGGAGCGTGCCGCCGGGCCATCGCAGGCGCTCGGCCGCCTCGTCGGGGGAGAGCCCCTCGAAGTAGCAGAGGACGACGGCCATGCGGAAGGACGCCGGCAATCGGTCGATCTCGCGGTGGAGGGCCTCGGCCTGCTCGCGGTCGATCGTCTGCTCGGCCTGCACGGCGGGACGCGCCTCCGGCCGGACGACGGCCCCGGCCTCCTCGATCTGTCGGCGGCGGGCGAGCCGGCCGCGGGCCTTGCGGGCCGTGCGCAGCGACGCGCCGTAGAGCCAGTTGCCCAGGAGGTCGGGGTCGCGGATCGACCGGGCGCCGCGAGCCAGGACGAGGAAGACGGCCTGGAAGGCGTCCTCGGCATGATGATGATCGCCGAGGAGCTGCCGGCAGAGGCCCAGGACCATCGGCCCGTGCCGGGCCACGATCGCGGCGAAGGCGGCCTCGGCGGCCGGATCGTCGCGGGCGTTGAACCGCTCGAGCAGTTGGCGGTCGGATAATCCGGCGGCCGAGCCGCACTCGAAGAGCGAGCCGAGTTGACGGACCAGCGACGGCGATGCCACGTGAGCCATGCCGCGGGACTCCCTGGCGGACAGGACAGGCTGAGACTCGGGATGGCCCGGGGCGCCCGACGCACCCGGCGTTGTCTCATCCCCTCGCGTCGATAGTGCCGGCCCGGCTTCCATGGTGTCCCGGGTCGTGCCCGGAAATCCAGCGGAAATCCCGAACCCGCGGAGATGAGCGGCGATGCGTCAGTTCGATGGCCTCGCGATCGGGATATCGCCGAGGTCGAGGGTCTCGCCGGGCTTGACGGTGAATTCCTTGCGAAGGTGCCCGTTGCCTTCGTCGCTGTGGTCCTGAATCTGATAAGTCGCACCCGGGATCAAGGCCGGGAATGTCACGCGGCCCTGGGCATCGGAGACCGAACCCTCCGGGTAGTTGATGGGGTCGATCCGGCAGACGTGATCGCTTTCGTTCGCCAGGAGGCCCTCGTCCGCCGGATCGCGGCTGAACCAGGACGGGCCGGGCGTGACGACCATCGCGATGAGATACGGGTCGCGATACTTCGCGATCGGCTTTCCCGAAGGATCGACCAGCCGCGCCCCGGCCGTGCCGCAGGTCGCGAGGCGGACGGTGATCGGTCCTCCCTAACCCGACTTGCCCGAGAGATTGACCATGGCACCCAGCCTTCG
>JBKQHM010000730.1:0-4633 GCA_052148775.1 Isosphaeraceae bacterium
CCAGAAGCAACTCGCCGTCAGCGTCGATGCCGAACGAGGCGATCTTCTGCGGTGACTCGCCAATCTGTCTCACCTTGATCAGTTGGCGACCGGCTTGCTTCAGTGGCCAGATTCGCCGCGAGTCGAAATCACCGAAGACATAGGCGCCGTAGTACGACGCATTTCGCCGTCCCCGATAAACGTAGCCCCCGGTCACCGAAACACCATATTTCCGGCGATAGGTCATGACGGGCGGCGTATACGTCTCACCCTCCCGGCGGTATCGGTCCGAGAACTTCATGAAGCCTTCGTAGACATTCCAGCCGTGGTTTTCGCCGGCTCGGGCGATCGTGACCTTCTCGAACAGATCCTGGCCGACATCGCCGACCCACAGGTCGCCCGTGCTTGGGTCGAAGCTGAAGCGCCATGGCATGCGAAAACCCGACGCCCAGATTTCGGGACGGACCGGAGTGGCCGAGTTTCGGTACGGGTTCGACTCGGGGATCGCGTAGGGCTTGCCGCCTTGTTGCCGGTCGACATCGATCCGCAGGATGGATCCGGGCAACACGCTCAGGTCCTGGCCGTGACCGTCGGGGTCCTCCTGCGGGCCGGCATCCCCCGCGCCGATATACAGGAACCCGTCGGGGCCGAACGCCAACATCCCACCCCAGTGCAGGTCGGTGTCCTGGTGGATCTGCAACAGCCGCCTGGAAGGACCGCCCGCGTCGCGCCGGAGATCCGGGGTCGCCTGCCGCTCGACGATCACCGGCGAGAAGAAACTGCCCTGGTTGCGGACGTGATAGTTCACGTAGTACTTCCAGTTTTCGAGGAAGCGCGGATGGAACGCGAGGCAGACCACACCCTCAAATTCACCGGTCGTCGCTTCCTGACTCAGATCAGCGAACAGCTCCTTTTGGTGCTCGGATGCGCCTTCCTCGAACCGCCAGATCTTCCGCGTCTTCTGTTCGACGACGAGGAACGTGCCCTTGCTGCCGGGCACGGCGATCGCCCAAACCGGATGGTCGAACCGCATCTCCTCTTGATGCAAAGGCACCAGCCGGATGGGCTTTTCGACCGACGGAATCTCGTTCGGCATGCCCGCCGATCGGGACTCGCCCTCCGGTTGTTTCAACGACTCGAGATAAGCGATCAGGTCGGCGAACTGTTCGGTCGTCAGCGCCTTGTGCTGCCCGGCGGGCATCAATGACGTGCCGGTCCGCTTCTCCTCATCAATCTCGGCGTGTGGGATTCGGAGAAGTCTGCCCTCCGCGTCGAGCAACTGGAGTTCTTCATGGGTTCGCTTTCGCAGGACACCCGTATGCACCTTGCCATCGGTCGTCGTCACGACGATCGTGCCGTAATCGGGGTGGATTCTCGCGCTCGGTTCTAATAGGGCCTGGACCAATTGCTCGCGCCCGAACTTGTCGCCGACGACGCCCAGATCAGGTCCCGCGCGACGCTCGACGCCCTTGAACGCGTGGCACTTCGTGCAACCTGCTCTGTCCGACTCAAACACCGCCTTGCCGCGCGCAGGGTTGCCACCATTGAGCCCGGCCTGGCGGTATAGGGCGAGTTCGTCCTTCTCATTCGGTTGACCTCCGGCTCGATTCGTCAGTCCAGCGAACAAGAGACCGCAGAGGCCGAATGCGAGAACGATGTGGCGCATCAGTCGTTTCCTGAACTACGGAGCTCACTTGCGTTGGACCGGCGCTGACGAATCGAATCGGACGCCCGTATGGGAAACACGTTATCGGCGACCTTCCCAGAAGGGAACCCCCGAGCAGCCGTGCGCCAGTTCGCCGAACCCGTCATTGATCGCCAGCCAAGGCGGGAGGTCCGACACCCGGTGGAGGTCGGAGGGCCTTGCGGCGTCCAGCCACGGGATTGCCTTCTCCATCGCCGCTCGCCGCGATTCCGGCGCGTCGGGCCCCGTCTCCCCCTGCAAGGCCAGGATGATCCAGGCGGCGCCGGTGGTCTGACTTTCGTTAATTGGCGGCCGTCTCGAAGAACCCCAGCCAGCGAGGACGCGCGAGCCACAGTTCGATCTCGATGAAATCAGAATGATCGGCGCCAGAATCGGGTTCTGCAGCGTCACATCCTGGCCTGCCAGCGCCTGAGAGACCGGCCCACGGGGGTCGGACGCCTATTTCCGTGACATCATTGTCGTGAGGACGCGACCGATCAGAGATCCGTCGGTCGGATCGACCGAAGTATCTTTCGAATCAATCGACTTCGCTGTCGTCGGACCGATGCGCGCAACAGCGACACCGGTTTTCGAGACCGGCCCTTTCAACCACTCAGGCACCCCTCCCGGATCATGCCCGCCTTCGACTTACGTCACAATACTGGCCGCTGATGCTGGTTTCGTCCCCGAGACAGGGGGATTTCTGGCCGATGCCACGGCAACCGAAGCTCCGTCAGAAGGCCGGATACTGGTATTCCGAGGCGGGTGCACCGGGCGGGAAGTATTACGGCAAGGGCGGGGAGATCACGCATTCGGACGCCATGAGGCGGTTCCGGGCCTTCCTGGCGTCCGTCACGGCGGAACGAGCGACCCCATCCGCACCTGCTCACCGAGTCATCACGGTGAAGGAGTTGATGTCGAAGTTCCTGGAGTGGCTGGGGCGGCATCGCTCCGACCGGACCCAGAAGGAGCGGCAGCGGCACTTGGAACGCTTCTGCCGAGACTATGGGGGCGTCCGGGCTATCTCGATGACGACCAGCCACCAGGAGGCGTTCCAGGACGGCCTGGCGGCTCGCCATGCCCTGGATTACGTCAAGAAGCACACCACGAGCGTTCGGGCCATGTTCAACAAGGGGGCGAAGCTGGGTTGGCTCCCGCACGACTTCCGGCCCTTCGCATCCGTGGAACCGATCCGACTCCCTGCCAAGCCTCTGCTCGAATCCGAACTGCCCACCGTGGAAGAAGTCGAGAAGCTTCTGCGACAAGCCGGGGCATTCCGGGGGCTGGACGATCTGTTGCGGGTCTACCACGCCACAGGGGCCAGCACGCACGAACTGACCGCCGCTCGTGTCGGCGACTTCCAACGCCAGACTCGCCAACTGCTTCTTGGCAACCACAAGAGGAGCAAGACGCTCAAAGAGCCCGTGGCCCGGAGAATCGCCCTGAACGACACGGCGCTGCCGATCATCACCCGGCTGTGCGAGGGACGGCCAGCCGACGACCACATCTTCGCCCGGCCTTCCGGTCGTCCCTGGAACCGCAACATCCTGTCTCATCGGTTCCAGGCGATCCGTGAACGAACAGGGATTCGTGACGAGATCACGATCTACTCGTTCCGCCACCTCTGGATCAGCGAGATGCTGATGGCGGGCGTGGACGTGCTGCTTGTCGCCCGTATGGCGGGGACATCCGTGGCGATGGTCGAGCGGGTCTACGGTCACTTCCGCAACCAGACCTACCAGGACGCCCAGGCACGGCTCGACCGGGAGCGGGCCGCACGGATGTCTTGAGATGGGACCGGAGAGCATGTGGGCCATCCCTTCGAGGAGATGGCCCATCCGCTGGCCCGATCAGGCTCGACCGGCCTTCCGCCTTCGCCACATGTAGGCCATCGTCCCGACCATACCGACGCCGGAGAGGATGAGCGAGGAGGGTTCGGGGACGGCGGAACCCGTCACACCATCTATTTCAAAAGAAAGATCCCCGCTGAGCCCGACCCGGAAATTCCCGTTTTGCCACTGCTCGGCATTTCCACCAATCTGATTCGCATACCCCCATCCGGCGTCTGCGTTTCCCAACCAGAGATAGTAGGTGCCAGCTGGCAGCGGCACATTGACACCGAAACTGCTTGAGTACACGTCACTGTTACCCTCGAGACCACTGGCCGTAAGGGTAAAAGTAAGTGAGGTTGTGCCCTCGGCGACTACGTTTGACGCCCCCGTCCAGATGCCGCCTCCACCAACAAGGTTCGTTGTGATTGCCCAGTCCACCGTGGTCGGTGTCGAGCCGCTGGTCACCCACTCCGACCAACGAATCTGCTGGACTGTACTATTCGAGGCGAGAGTAAAATGATCCAGATCGGCGTAGGGCCCCGCGACGGCCGGCAGACCGTCGCTACCGTAGTGGAGCAGGTCCGGCCCGGTGGTATACAGAATGCTGGCTCTGCAGCTCGAAGCGTGTCCCAGGCCGCCCAAGAGCAGGGCTGCCGCTAGAATGCCCAAATCGAGTCGCTTCATTCGAACCTCCCAAGACGGATGTAGAACTGTCTGCTACAAACGCAGCGGCAGACTTATCTCCTTGCATGAGTGATGTCGGTTGCGTCCCGGTGCAGGCGCCAGATCGGTTCTGCGTGGGTCCGATGGTGATCGCGGTCCCCGCCCCTTGCCCGAGTCCCCGCCGACCTAGTTCACAGAAGACCCGCCGACGGGTCCGCTTAGCTTCACCCTGGGGATGTTTGCGTCACGGCTCGGCGATTCTCGCCCGCCACGTGGTCGATGTCCAGCGGTTTCCTGATTTCTTTGAAATTCTCGACTATTGGGCAATTTCTGTACATGCTGTGCGATGCTTTTTCGCAAAGACGCGGCGCGGGGGTCTTCGTCGCAGGCGTCCGCGTAGGTCGGGGGTGGGTCTGTGTGGGAGGAGCGTCGGCTTGCTCCCTGACCGAGACAGCAAGCGAACGAACTATTTATC
>JBKQHM010000731.1:0-5500 GCA_052148775.1 Isosphaeraceae bacterium
CCTGGAGAGCATCAAAATCGCGCGAACGAACCCAAGAAATCTGTCCCGATGTACACAAAGCCCTCGCGAGGAGCCCCGCTTGATGAGTGATACCACTCAAACCACGATCCGGGTCGGTCATAGCCCCGATTCGGACGATGCATTCATGTTCTACGCCCTGACCCACGATAAGCTCGACACGGATGGGCTCCGGTTCGTTCACCAGCTCGAGGATATCGAGACGCTGAATCAGCGCGCCTTGAAGGGCGAGCTGGAGGTCTCGGCGGTCAGCATCCATGCGTTCGCCTACCTGGCGGACCGGTATGCCCTGCTGGCATCGGGATCGAGCATGGGGGATCAGTATGGGCCGACGCTGGTGGCGCGCGAACCGATGACGATCGCCGATCTCCGCGGCCGGACGATCGCGATCCCGGGCAAGCTCACCACGGCCTACCTGACCATGCAGCTTTGCCTGGGCAAGAACACGCCGGTCGTGGTCATGCCGTTCGACCAGATCCTGCCGGCCGTCGCCGAGGGGCGGGTCGACGCGGGTCTTCTGATCCACGAGGGGCAGCTTTATTATGGTGAGCGCGGGCTGCACAAGGTCGTCGACCTGGGCGAGTGGTGGCACTCGGAAACCGGGCTCCCGCTGCCGCTGGGGGGGAACGTGGTCCGCAAGGACCTGGGCGAGGCCAGGGTCGCGCAGATCGCCCGGCTCATCAAGGAGAGCATCCAGTATGCCCTCGACCATCGCGGCGAGGCCCTGGAATACGCGTTGCGCTACGCACGCGACCTCGAGCCCGCGCTGGCCGATCGATTTGTTGGGATGTACGTCAACGACTGGACGATCGATTATGGCCCGAAGGGCCGCGAGGCCGTCCGCACGCTTTTGGCCCGCGCCGCGGAAGCGGGTTTAGTCCCGGGGCCGCTTGACGTACAATTTGTCGGGTGATTCCGCCTGCCCGACTGACAAAGGACGAGTCATGCCGAATTCTTTCAACACACGATCCACCTTTTCCGTCGATGGCCAGACGTTTCAGTACGAACGGCTCGCCGCCCTGAGCGCCTCCGGCCTCGACGTCACGCGCCTGCCCTTTTCGCTCAAGATCTTGCTCGAGAACCTCTTGCGTCACGAGGACGGCATCACCGTCACGGCCGACGACATCAAGGGGCTGGCCTCGTGGGACCCCAAGGCGGTCCCCGACCGTGAGATCGCCTTCCGGCCCAGCCGGGTCCTCCTCCAGGACTTCACCGGCGTGCCCGCGATCGTCGACCTGGCCGCGATGCGCGACGCCATGAAGCGGCTGGGCGGCGACCCGAAGAAGATCAACCCCCTCCAGCCGGTCGAGCTGGTCATCGACCACTCGGTCCAGGTCGATGAGGCGGGCACGGCGCACGCCTTCGCCGCCAACGCCGAGCTCGAGTTCCAGCGCAATCGCGAGCGGTACGCCTTCCTCCGCTGGGGGCAGAACGGGTTCGACAACTTCCGCGTCGTCCCGCCCGATACGGGCATCGTCCACCAGGTCAACCTCGAATACCTGGCCCGCGTGGTCTTCGACGTCGAGCAAGGCGGGACCCACGTGGCCTATCCCGACACCCTGGTCGGCACCGACTCGCACACGACGATGATCAACGGCCTGGGCGTGCTCGGCTGGGGCGTCGGCGGCATCGAGGCCGAGGCGGCCATGCTCGGCCAGGCCATCTCGATGCTCGTCCCCCAGGTCGTCGGCTTCAGGCTCACTGGTACCCTCCGCGAGGGGGCGACCGCCACCGACCTGGTGCTCACCGTCACCCAGATGTTGCGGAAAAAGGGCGTCGTCGGCAAGTTCGTCGAGTATTACGGCGACGGGCTGGCGAGCCTCCCCCTGGCCGACCGGGCCACGATCGCCAACATGGCCCCCGAGTACGGCGCCACCTGCGGCCTGTTCCCGATCGACGCCGAGACGATCCGCTACCTGGAACTCTCGGGCCGGCCAGCCGGGCAGATCAAGCTCGTCGAGGCATACGCCAAGGCCCAGGGAATGTTCCACTCCGCCGGAGCGCCCGAGGCCGAGTATTCCGACATCCTGGAGCTCGACCTCTCCACCGTCGAGCCCAGCCTGGCCGGCCCCAGGCGGCCCCAGGACCGCGTGCCGCTGCACAACGCCAAGGCGTCGTTCGCGACGGCCCTCAAGGAGTTGCAGGCCGCGAAACCCGCCAAGAAGAAGGCAACCGCGTCGTTTCCGGTCGTGGAACGCTTCGCCAATGAGGGAGGGCAGACGGCCATCGACGCGACCGAGCATGCCCCGCACACACCCGATGCGCCCCCGCCAATCACCAACGGCTCGGTCGTGATCGCGGCGATCACCAGTTGCACCAATACCTCGAACCCGTCGGTCATGATCGCCGCCGGGCTGCTGGCGAAGAAGGCCGTTGAGCATGGGCTCAAGACCAAGCCCTGGGTCAAGGCCAGCCTGGCGCCCGGCTCGAAGGTCGTCACCGACTACCTCCACGATGCCGGGCTCGACACCTACCTCGACCAGCTCCGTTTCAACCTGGTCGGCTACGGTTGCACCACCTGCATCGGCAATTCCGGCCCCCTGCCCTCGGCGATCTCCGAGGCCATCGACCGGGATGACCTCGTGGCGGTCGCCGTCCTCTCGGGCAACCGCAACTTCGAGGGCCGGATCAACCCCGACGTCCGCGCCAATTACCTCGCCTCCCCCCCGCTGGTCGTCGCCTACGCCCTGGCCGGCACCATGGACATCGACCTCCAGAACGAACCCATCGGCTCCGATACCCACGATAAGCCGGTCTACCTCAAGGACATCTGGCCCACCCAGCACGATATCCAGGAAGCCGTCCAGAAATCCGTCCGCTCGGAGATGTTCCGCTCCAAGTACGCCGAGGTCTTCCAGGGCGACGAGCACTGGAGCACCATGCCAGTGCCCGAAGGGGACCTCTACCAGTGGGATGAGGCCTCGACGTACGTCAAGAACCCGCCCTATTTCACCGATATGGGAGTGGAGCCCGCCCCGGTCGCGCCGATCCGCGATGCGCGGGCCCTGGCGGTGCTCGGCGACAGCATCACCACCGACCACATCTCGCCGGCCGGCTCGATCAAGCCGGACAGCCCGGCTGGCCGCTACCTGATCGATCGGGGCGTGAGCGCGGCCGATTTCAACTCCTATGGCGCCCGTCGCGGGCACGATGAGGTGATGGTTCGGGGCACCTTCGCCAACATCCGGCTCCGCAACAAGCTGGCCCCGGGGACTGAGGGCGGATGGACGCGCCACCTGCCCGATGGCGAACAGATGTCCATCTTCGACGCCTCCCGGCGCTACATCGCCGACGGCGTGCCCCTGGTGGTGCTGGCCGGCAAGGAGTATGGCTCGGGCTCGTCGCGGGACTGGGCCGCCAAGGGGCCACGATTGCTCGGCATCCGCGCCGTGATCGCCGAGAGCTACGAGCGGATCCACCGGTCGAACCTCGTCGGCATGGGCATCCTCCCGCTCCAGTTCCACCCCGGCGAGACCGCCGAGGGCCTCGGCTTGACCGGCGAGGAGCTCTTCACGATCGAGGGGTTGACCGAGGCCGTCGCCAGCCGGTTCGCCGCCGGCCGCGAGCTGACGGTCACCGCCCGACGCGACGGTCGTCCGCCGATCCCGTTCTCCGTGAGTGTGCGGATCGACACTCCACAGGAGATTCGGTACTATGAGCATGGTGGTATCCTCCCGTACGTCCTCCGGCAACTGCTCCATGGCGAGGCCCAGGGAGGTACCCCATAAACCGAGATCCTGGTACGCTTGAGTTCCCAGTATCGACCGAGTCCTCTCTCCCGGGACTCCCGCGTCGAGGACCGCGGCCTCCCGCCGCCAGCCGGTGCATCCGTGCCCCACGGGCCGCCTCGGATCCGGCCGTCCCGCAGTCCTCGACATCGCTGCCGCACGATCCCCTCCAACCGTTTTCCGCACGAACTCAGGAGTCGTGATGATTATGGCGCAAGTGCAGACCGAGCCCAAACCGATCGTCAACCGGACCCAGGCACTGGTCTGGCTCCGCCAGATGATGCTGATCCGCCGCTTCGAGGAGCGGGCGGAGATGCTCTACCAAAAGGGGAACAAGATCGGGGGATTCTTCCACCAGTACAGCGGCCAGGAGCCGGTCGCGGTGGGCTCGATCGGGGTCCTCCGGGAAGATGACTACGTGATCACCGCCTATCGCGACCACGGCCACGCCCTGGCGCGGGGCATGGACGCCAAGGCCGGCATGGCCGAGCTGCTCGGCAAGGTGACCGGCTGCTCCAAGGGGAAGGGCGGCTCGATGCACTTCTTCGACGCCGAGAAGGGCTTCCTCGGCGGCCATGCTATCGTCGGCAGCCACATCCCCCTGGCCGCCGGCGTCGCCTTCGCCGCCAAGTACCGCAACGAGGACCGGGTCTGCATCTGCTACCTCGGCGACGGGGCCATCAACCAGGGGGGCGTCCACGAGGCCCTCAACATGGCGGCCCTCTGGAAGCTGCCGGTGATCTACGTCGTCGAGAACAACCTCTACGCGATGGGGACATCGCTCCAGCGGTCCTCCTCGATGCTCGACCTGACCGTCCGCATGGCAGTACCCTACGGCATCCCCGGCTTCGCGATCAACGGCAACGACATCGAGCTGATGGCCAAGACCACCCGCGAGGCCGCCAACCGCGCCCGCGCCGGCGAGGGCCCCACCTTCATCGAGGCCCAGACCTACCGATACAAGGGCCACTCCATCAGCGACCCCGGCAAGTATCGCACCAAGGACGAGCTCGAATCGGCAATCCATCAAGACCCGATCGTCGCCTATCAGAACATCCTCCTCCAGCGCGGATGGATCGACCAGGAGACCATCGATCGCATGCAAGAGGGCGTCAAGCAGGAGATCGAGGAGAGCATCGAGTTCGCCGAGCAGAGCGAGCCGACTCCCATGAGCGCCCTCTACGAAGACATCACGGTGGCCCCGTTTATCCCACAGGAGTGAATATGTCGGTGTTAACGTTTCGCGAGGCCCTGAACCAGGCCATGACCGAGGAGATGGAGCGCGACGAGAACGTCTTCCTCATGGGGGAAGAAGTCGCGCAGTACGACGGGGCCTACAAGGTCAGCCAGGGGTTGCTCAAGCGGTTCGGCGAGCGCCGGGTGGTCGACACGCCGATCTCCGAGGGGGGGTTCGCGGGCATCGGCATCGGCGCGGCGATGGCCGGGTTGCGGCCGATCGTCGAGTTCATGACCTTCAGCTTCAGCATCGTCGCCATCGACCAGATCGTCAACAATGCGGCCAACATGCGCTATATGAGCGGCGGCCAGTTCGCCGTGCCGATCGTCTTCCGCGGTAGCTCGGGCATGGCCGGCTGCCTGGCAGCCACCCACTCGCATCGGCTGGAAGCGTGGTACGCCCAGGTCCCCGGCCTGACCGTGATCTTGCCCGGTACCCCGGCCGACGCCAAGGGTTTGCTCAAAAGCGCGATCCGGTCGGACGACCCCGTCGTCTTTATCGAGCATGAAGTGCTTTA
>JBKQHM010000732.1:0-11859 GCA_052148775.1 Isosphaeraceae bacterium
AAGGCAGCAATACCGGACCGACCGCAAAATCATGACGGCGAACGCGTTGGCCGCTCGCCAAGGTCCGGACGCTCTGGGGGAAAGTCTACCACACGTGGGCTTCGGGTACCGATTTCCCCCGCGGCCCGGCCCGGTTGTACTGGTCGGTGACCGGCGAGCAGCCGTTCGTGCTCGCCTCGGACGCGAAGCTCCCCCCCGAACTCGGCAAGGGCGCAGCTTCCGGATCGAGATAGCAATCCCGACGATCCCGTCCTCGCGGCTCGGCTCACTCGTGAGGCGAGCTAAGTCATCTTGCATGAATCCGGGATGGCGAGGCTCCTGCCGAGCCCCTCGCTGATCGCGGCTCGACGGGAACCTCGCCCTCCCAGGATTGTGCAAAGGCATTCGGGGAGGTTCGCGGGTTGGTGTGAGGCATACCCGGCACGATCGTGGAGCGAGCTGAAATCTCCCTATTCAACGGACTGCTTCCGTCCCTGCAAGAGGGCGATGAGGGTGTCCTGCTCGACGGGCTTGGCCAGGTAGTCATCGAAGCCGGCGGCGAGGGCGCGGTGGCGCTCCTCCTCCTGGCCGTACCCCGTGATGGCGATGACCCGGGTGTCCCTGGTGAGTTCGTCCTGGCGCAATCGCCGTATGACTTCATAGCCATCCACCCCGGGAAGGCCGATATCGAGGAGGATCAGTTCGGGTCGGAAGCTATGGGCGTGCTGGAGGCCGGCCTCGCCGTCGTGGGCCACGGCGACCTCGTTACCCAGGAGTTGCAATAACCGGGACATCGACCTGACGAGGTCCGCGTTGTCGTCGATGAGGAGGATCCGGGCCATTGGCGGCTCGAGGCGGGTCGAGCCGGGCGGGGGCGGTTTCGAGGTTTCCTCGAGCTGGGCCGGGAGCCTCACGGTAAAGCTACTCCCCTGGCCGGCGCCGCCACTTTCGGCCGTGACGGTCCCGCCATGCAGCTCGACGAGCTTCTGGACCATCGTCAGCCCGATGCCCAGTCCGCCCTCGGATCGGGCCAGCGACCGGTCACCCTGGGTGAAGAGATCGAAGATGCGCGGGAGCAATTCCGGCGCGATGCCGATGCCGGAGTCATGCACGCGGATGACCGCGTGGTCTCGTTCCAGGCCTGCGTTCAGTTCGATGCGCCCTCCCGATTCGGTGTACTTGGCGGCGTTGGTCAGCAGGTTGACGACGACCTGCTCGAGCCGGGTCGGGTCGGCTTCGATCTCGATGCGATCCGATTCGAATGCGACATGGAAGTCGTGGTTGCGCTCCTTGATGAGCGGACGGACCGACGACGACGCCGAGCGCAGGAGCGTCACCAGGTCGATCTGCTGGCGGCGGAGCCGGATCTTGCCCCGCGTGATCCGGGAGACGTCGAGCAGGTCATCGACCAGTCGGGTCAGTTGATTGACCTGCCGTTCGATCACCCCCTTGCACCAGTCCATCAGGCCTGCGGCCTCAGGTCGGTGGAGGAGTTGCACGGCGTTGGAGACGGCGGCGAGGGGATTGCGCAGTTCGTGGGCGAGCATGGCCAGGAACTCGTCCTTTCGGCGGGCTTCCTCCTGTAGGTCCTTCTCGTACTTCCTCCGCTCGGTGACATCCCGGAAGACGAGCACGACCCCATCGATCCCGCCCGATGCGTCGCGGATCGGCGCCCCGCTGTCGTCGATCGGCCGCTCGACGCCGTCGCGGGCGATCAGCACCGTATGATTGGCCAGGCCGACCACCGACCCGCTGTCCAGGACCTGTTCCACCGGGCTCACGACCGGATCGCGGGTGTGCTCGTTGACGATCCGGAAGACCTCCCCGAGCGGATGCCCTGTGGCATCATCGCCGGACCAGCCGCAGAGGGATTCGGCCACGCGATTCATGAAGACCACCCGCCCCTTGGCGTCGGTGGCGATGACGGCGTCGCCGATGCTGGTCAGGACGGCGGAGAGCCAGTGCCGGCTGGCCTCGGCCCGACGGCGAGCGGCGTGGAGGGCCTCCATCAGCGTGGCGATCAACGTCCCGACGGCGAAGAACGAGGCGAGCTCCGCGATCTTCCCGGTGGACCAACCCGTTCCGGATTGCTGATGATAGTATATGGCGATGCACTCGATCAGGGCGCAGGCGAAGAGGCCGGGGCCGATCCCGCCTTGCCAGGCGCTGATCACCACGGCGAGGAACAGCACGACGAAGACCCATGGCTTGATCGCCGGGATGTTGATCATCGCGACGGCGGCGACGACCACCAGAGCGGCGATGACGTAGCGCATGAGCTGGTAGGGCAACTTCATCTCGGGCATTCCGTGGCCGCTCGGGATACTGTCTTGGAGAGTCGAGCCCGTCCAATCTCGCACATTACGTGGACCATCGCCAGATCCGGGTTCGTCGGTTCGGGGAATGATCCCTGAACCGAACCCGCATGTCGACCTTCCCCTCAGGTCCGGATCCTGCCGCGGACCCGAGCCGGTGCCACGAGGAAGGGCGATCGTCGCGGTCCCGTTCCGCTGCAATTCCGATGCGACGCGGCCGGAAAAGGACGGGAGCGGTCGAGGAATCCTCGGCCGGTCGGGATCGCCCGGGTTCGCTTGGCGCCCCCGAGGGGCCTCCAGTCAACCCCTCCGAACCTGCGCCTCCGGCGGCCGGGCATGACCTGTCGTGATGGTGTGAGCGGTCATGGCGGCCCCGGCATCAACGAGGCTCCTCCAAATAAGATAGGCTTTCGCGGGGGTCGTATGGTAGAGTTCGTGGAGCCTCCGATCGCGGGCCCGCCGGCGCGCGACGATCGGCTCGGCTCGACTTTCCGGGGACGATCCGGTGCCCCTCGTCGAGACGGGGCCGGAACGACGCGCCGGGCGACCCCCGGATGGCCGGGATGCTTCGGAACAAAGCTCGTCAGACCTCATGATTGAACAGAATAACCGATGTTGATGTTTCGATGGGCGAGGGTCCGCGGCCGGGATGTGACGCTCGCCGTCGCATCACCGGGACGATCGGGCGCCGCCTCGTACCGAGATGGGCCGGCATGGGAATTGCCAATATTCGAATGCAATCTCGGTACGGGCGGATTCGAGGCGGGAGGCCGTCGACGAGTTCGGGACGGATCGCGTAGTTGGAATCGTTCACAACCGAGTTTCTATCCAAGAGGTTCTCCATGAGCCAGGGCAAGAAGAGCAGCAAAGGCACGCTGAGTGGGGCGTCCAAGCCGGCGGGAGCGGCGGCGAAGTCGGTGAAGCGGACGGCGAAGGCCGTGAAGCGCGCGGCCGGCGGCATCACCCAGTCGATCGGCGAGACGGTCGTGGAAGGGGCCGAGGCCGTCGCCAAGGCCGGAGCGAAGGTGATCCAGGGGGTCAAGGAAACGCTGGCCCCCTCGAATTCGAAGGCGAGCGGCTCGAACGCCCGGCCGAAGGCCAAGGCTTCCTCCGTGAAGGCGAAGGCTTCCAAGAAGGCGGCGGCCCCCAAGGCCAAGGCGTCCTCCCCCAAAGCCATGGCACCGGCCCCCAAGGTGAAGGCGGCGGCTCCCAAGCCAACTGCCTCGAAGACGAAGGCGGCACCGGCCAAGAAGAGTGTCGCTTCGGGATCGGGGACCAAGTCGTCGAAGCCGAAGAAGTCGCGTTGATGGGAACGATCGCCCGCGAGACGAAGCCGATCGACGGGCCCGCATCCGCCGGGCACGCGTCGTTCGACGGCCGCGAGGGCGCGTTGAGGTGAGCCATGGCCCGTGATCTGGCGAAGGACGAATTGAACGACCTGGCCGGAATCGTCGGGTCGCTCGCGCGCGATGCCGAGCGGCTGGTCGGGCAGCACGTCGCCCTGCTCCGCAGCGAGCTGGGCCAGGGTGCGCGCGAGACCCGGCGGCGCTGGCGACGATCGGTGCGGGGGCCGGGCTGGTCGCCGCCGGTGCGGGACTGGGCACGCTGATGCTGGTCCATGGCCTGCACAGATCGACGCGCATCCCGCTCTGGGGATGCTATGGTTTAGTCGGCGGCGTGCTGGCGGCCGTCGGGGGCGGCCTGATCGCCGCCGGTACCCGACGCGCGGTGTCGATCTCCATCGTGCCCCGCGAGACGATCGCGGCCCTCGGCGAGGTCCTCGATACGATGCTGGCCGGGGCCGTGGTCGGCGCGGTCACCGGTGCGGCCCAGAGTCCTTCACATGAGCCCACGGCGGTCACCGGCGCCGAAACGCTATCCGCGAAGGCTGAGAGGCCCGGGACGGTCGAGGTCGTCGGCGAGATGGCATCGGGCGCGGCCCTCGGGGCGATCTCGGGCGTGGCGAAGTCGATCCTGCCGGCCGAGAAGGGCAAAGGCTCCAGGAAGCCATCTTCGAGGCGATGAACCGAGGTGACCGCATCCCGGTCGGATGGCGAATGACTCCGACGCCGGAATGCGGAAATCGAGGTCCCCGGTCGAGGTCCGCCTTCGCGTGTGACTCGAATTCGATCAATATCGATCCCGCAAATCTGTGGCTGGAACCCCGAGTCTGCGGCGAGCTGATCAAATTCGATTCTCCGGAAGTCTATGAGCTTCCCGGGCTGCCGTTGACGCGCATCGGACGGCCGGATCGTCGGCTCAATGTCCGAATCGCGTGGCGAAGGTGTCGGCCGTCTGATCGATCAGGTCGCGACGGAACTGTCCGCGGAGGAGTTGACCGTAGACGGTCAGGTCGCGAGCGAGCATGCGGAGCCGTGAGGCGACGCGGGCATTGGTGAGTGTCCCGGTCGCGTCGAAATCGTGATCGCCGTGGATGGAGACCCCATAAGGTAAGCTCCATCCGTAGCACTGGCGGACCGCCGTCCGCATCTGGTCCATGGCGGTCAGCCCCTTCTCGTGCGATGCGCAAATGTAGCCGAAGAGTTTGCCGGCGAGTTCTTCCCAGTGGTAATCGAGGAAGTTCTTCATGGCGCCCGACATCGACCCGTGGTAGTCGGGCGTGGCGAGCAGGAAAGCGTCGGCCCAGGTGACGGCATCGGCCACATCTCGGACGACTTCCGAGGACACCGTCTCCCCAGGCCGGAACATCGGCAGCTCGGCGATCCCCAGGTCGAGCAATCGGGTCTCGGCGTCGTTCTCGCGCGCGGCCTCCAAGGTTAATTCGACCGCCCGCCGGCTGAAGGAGCCCAACCGCAGGCTGCCGCTCACGCCCAGGAACTTCAAAGCCATCGACTCATCCTCCGTAGCCGTTGTCGGGAATGTCGTGTTGCTTGATTCTATCGCTGGTGTACCCGAAGTCGGGCGGACCGCCGAAAAATCCCGATGAAAAACGAAGGGCTTACAGGCATTGCACTCGGTGGGGGCGATCGATATGATTAGGGTGCACGAGCGATGAGTCGCATGGCGCTATTTCGCCTGAAGCGGTCTCAACACAACTCGCTCGTACCCAATCGGGGGATTAGCTCAGTTGGGAGAGCGCTTGCATGGCATGCAAGAGGTCAGGGGTTCAAGTCCCCTATCCTCCACTCCAACTCTAGGGGATGCAAGGACTTAGGTCGGCAGTTCGCACTAGCATGTGTTAGTTCCACGAGGCAGTTGCAGCAGTTTGCAGCACCGAACGCCATCTTTAAGGTGAAGCTGCCCTTCATGAGAGCGCTTGCTTGTTGATGCAAGCGGTCTCTCGCGTTCCGGCTCGTCCGATGATTGGGCACGACCGGCTCGCTCCGGCGTATGTCGAAGGGCGCGAATGGCACGAAGATCGTCGCCGCTTGCAATGGATCGCGTGCAGCCTTTGTTAGGTCGGGAGGGTTGTCAGGTTACGCCCACCGCCAGGAACGAAGCCCTGGTTATAGACCGGGTCGAAGGTCGAGGCTATGATGGATGGACCGGCCTATTCTCGCCCCAGGAGGAACTTGCCGAACGGGAACGTGGGCTCGCCGGGTCGACGAGGTTGGTGCCATGGTCGATTCCGCTGCCAAGACGACGGTGCTAGTCCAGTTGGTCGAGCGCATGCAAGCTGGCGATCGCGCGGCGTGCGGGGCGTTGGTCCGAGCTTTCCAGACCCGCCTCGAGCACCTCGCTCGAAAGATGCTCCAACGCTACCCGAGTGTCGGACGCTGGGTCGAGGTCGAGGACGTCCTCCAAGCCTCCCTCATGCGACTGTTGCGTGCGCTGGAGTCGGTCCACCCCAACTCGACCCGCGCTTTCTTCGGCTTGGCCGCTGAGCAGATGCGGCGCGAGCTGCTCGACCTGAGCCGACACTTCTACGGGCCGCAGGGCGACGGTGCAAACCTCACCAGCGTGGAAGACGACCCGGGCAAGAGCCGGCCGGGGTTTGAGCCGATGGATGGAGACGACGACAGCGACCTCGATCAATGGTGCGAGTTCCACCAGGAAGTCGCACGACTTCCAGAGCGGGAGCGTGAGATCGTGGGCTTGATCTATTATCATGGCTGGACCCAGGCGCAAGTCGCAGAGTTGTTTCAGGTCAACGTGCGAACGGTTCGTCGCTGGTGGGAATCGGCGCTCGTTAGATTGCACCGAGTGCTGAAGGGCGCGAACGACGAAGACAGCCAATCGTAGCCCGAAGTCGTTGACGCCTCGGGCTGGGCGGGAGACAAACCCCGTGGAGCACAACCCTTCTGTCGACGACGTCCTGCGGCGCTGGCAGGACTTGCGGGAGCAGCGAAAGTCCCCGACGGTTGAGGACCTCTGCGCCGACTGCCCTGAGCAGTCAGCGGACCTGAAGGAGCGACTCCGGGCCGTCGCTTCCATGATGTCGCTGCTGGGGCTCGAGGCCGAACCGGGGTCGATCGAGTCTCCTTCCACCGAAAACCGAGGGCCGGCCGGCTCGTCGCCGACGGTCGTTGAAGACTCTTCGGGTCTTGGCAGCGACGCTGCCGACGCCGCGAAATCCGTCCAGATTCCCGGCTACGAGGTGCTCGGAGAGCTGGGGCGTGGCGGCATGGGCGTGGTTTACAAGGCTCGTCAACAGAGCCTCGATCGGGTCGTCGCGCTCAAGATGATCCTGGCCGCGTCGCACGCCAGTCCGACGGCGATCGGCCGGTTCCTGCACGAGGCCAAGACCATCGCCCTGCTGAAGCACCCCAACGTGGTCCAGGTCTACGACTTCGGGAGCCACGAAGGCAAGCCGTTCTTCTCGCTGGAATAGCTGGAAGGCGGCTCGCTCGCCGACAAGGTCCGGGGCGAGCCGCAGGCCCCCACCGCGGCCGCGCGGATCGTCCAGGTGCTCGCTCAGGCGGTGCAGGCGGCCCACGAACGGGGGATCGTGCATCGCGACCTGAAGCCGGCCAACGTGCTCCTCGACGCCGACGGCACTCCCAGGATCACCGATTTCGGCGTCGCCAAGCAGAGCGACTCGGTCATGACTGCGACGGGGGACGTGCTGGGCACGCCCAGTTACATGGCGCCGGAGCAGGCCGAGGGCAAGACCAGGCAGGTCGGCCCCGCGGCGGACATCTACGCACTGGGGGCGATCCTCTACGAGCTGCTCACCGGTCGCCCGCCCTTCAAGGGGGCGTCGGCCTGGGAGACGATCCAGCTCGTGACGCATTCGGAAGCGGTCGCTCCCTGCCAGCTCCAGCCGAGGGTGCCGCGCGACCTGGAGACGATCTGCCTCAAATGCCTCGACAAGGACCCATCTCGCCGCTACGCGACGGCCGAAGACCTGGCGGCCGACCTGGGGCGGTTCCTATCGGGAGAGACGATCCTGGCCCGTCCCGTCGGCAACCTGGAGCGGACCGCCCGGTGGTGCCGTCGCAACAAGGCGGTGGCCGCGTCCCTCGCCGCGGTCGCGCTCTCGCTGGTGGCGGCAACCCTCGTGTCGGGCCTCTTCTGGTTCCGGGCCGAGCAGTCCCGACTGGCCGAAGAACGCAAAGCCCAGAGCGAAGCCGGTGCGCGGCAGGAAGCCGTGCAGGCAAGGCGGAGCCTCCAAGAACAACTCATCGACCTGTCCACCGAGTCCGGCCTGGCGGCGGCCCGCAACGGGGACCATGCACTGGCCTTGCTCTGGTTCGCCCGGACCACGCAGCTTTCGGGCGACGACCCCGAGCGGGGCGCTCTGAGCCGGACCCGATATGATAACTGGCTCCGTCACGTGTGGACCCCGGAAGGGCGGACGGAGATCCCGGGCTTTCGGCAGGGGCAGGACCGCTTCCGACACCTGGCGTTCTCGCCGGATGGGAATTGTCTCCTGGCCATCGCCAGCGTGGGCGACTGTCTACTCTGGGACCGACCCAACGGCCGCCTCGTCTCGCTGACGGGACCGGCGGCAGCGGCCACAGCCGCCGCCTGGGAACCGAAGTCCGGCATGCTGGCGGTCGGCAGCCGAGATGGGACGATCCGCTTGCTGGCTCCGCCGGCCTTCACGCCGGTGGAGGAACTGCCGGCCAAGGGCGATGTGGCGGTCCTGGCGTTCAGCCGCGATGGCCGCAGGCTGGCCTGGGGCGGTACCAAGGGCGCCCGGATCTGGGACCGCGAGAGAAAGGGGTACACCAGCCCGCTCCTGGAGCACGGCGGGCCGGTGGTCACGCTGGCCTTCAGCTCGGACGGGGAATTGCTGGCGACGTCGTCGCGGGACTCGAAAGCCCGCGTGTTCCGGGTGGCCTCGGAGAAGTCTAATCCGGTCTTCCCGCCATTGCCCCATGCGCTGGCGGAATACGGCATCAACCATGGAGGCCCCGGGCGCGTGGCGCCGCGCTTCGCCGACGGCGACCGCGTGGTGTTGACGGTAGAAAAACGTGGTGCGCTCAATAACCTCCGGTGGAGTTCGTCTACGACCGGCGAGGTCCTCGCGACGAGCCAATTGCCCCCGGGTCCGCTCTTTCTGGGAGCGTTCGACGTCAGTTTCGATGGGCAACGGGTCGCTGCCGCCTGGGACCTTGGCTTTGTCCGGATTTGGGACTCGCGAACCAGGACGGTACTGGCCTCGGTTCCGATGAACGGCCCCGAGTGGACCGAGGACATAACCTTCTCGGTCGACGGTGAGGTCCTCATCACTGGAGGGCACAACAAGAAGTTTCAGTCCTGGTCGATGGATCAAGGAAAGCTCGAGCTGGCTCCCGCTTCCCCACCCATCGTGCACGCGAACCAGGTGGTCCGGGTGGCCGTCTCCGCTAATCGCCATCACGCCGCAGTCGCCCTGTGGGACGGGACCATCTGCTTCTGGAGTGCGCCGGAAGGCCCGCCAGTCGCCTACCAGTTGGAAGCGGGCGGGCCCACGTGGCCGTCCCTTTCGCCGGACCGCCGACTACTCCTGCCTCGGGGTACAAGTTTTCGGGGCGGCTCGTTGCGGGAGACCCGGGTGTATGACGCCACGACCGGCGAAGCTGTCGGGCCGACGCTTGCCCCGGGCGGGATCGTCGTCGACGCGGCCTTCAGCCCCGATGGTACGTACGTCGCGATCGCCGCCCTGACAGCCCAGACTCCCGAGGAGCGAGACGCAAGGATATTCCTGGCCGATGGGAAGGCGGGGAACGTGCAGGTTTGGGACTGGAAGGTCGGCCGAAGGCTCTGCGGACCCGTACCGATGCCGTCGGAACCGCGCGGGCTGGCCTTCCGGCCCGGCGGCCGCACCCTCGCCGTGGTCTGCGCGGATTACCGTGTGGTACTCGTCGATCCGGCTACGGGATCTATTCGACACAACATGGACCCCGGGATACGGACGAAGCCGTTCGACGCCAACTTCTGGACGACCAACGGCGCGGCCTGCTTCAGCCCTGATGGGCGATTCTTGCTGACCTGGGAGCGCGTGTCGGTCTTGCACGTCTGGAATCCGGACAACGGACGCCTCCTGCATACCTTGAAGCACACGGACCGTGTTGAGGTTGCCGCATTCAACCCCGCGGTTCCCCATGTCGCGGCGACCGGCGGACGAGACAATACCATCCGTGTCTGGGACCTCGACAACGGTAAGCCGCTGGCTCAGCTCCAACATCCGACTTGGGCCAACTTGCTGGCGTTCTCCCCCGACGGCTCCGAGCTAGTCACCGGTGCGGATGGGATGATTCGTTCGTGGGACTGGCGGACGGGGGCACTAAACAGGGGCGTTCCCGACGATCCAACGCTGGTCGGTTTCGACTTCACCGCCGACCGTCGCGTGCTCGTGACGCAAGGTTGGGCATCTCTGCGAGTCACCCACTGGGAGAGCGGGACACCGCTCGGCCCGGGTTCGACTCTCCGCGACACCGTCCACTGGGGCGTGGCCATCCCGGCCGGAGACCGGCGGGCGATCGTTGGCGGTTTCTCCGGCAGGATCACGGGCTTCGACCTGGAGAAGATGGTGACGCCGACAATGGCGTCCGCCGATGAAATGACCCGGCTGGCCGAACTCGCCGCCGGGCGCCGGATCATGAGCCAGGGCAGCGTCCTCCCGATCAGCAGCACCGAGTGGACCGACCGCTGGGAACAGCTCCGCCACGCCCAGGATGGCCTCTCGCGGACGCCGCCCGCCGCACCGGCGACGGATCAGGCCAGTCCGTGATCGCCGAAAAACCGAAAAAAAGCTTGCCCGCCATGCCCTCTCGGCCGGTCGGCTTACGCTCTCCAATCAGGTGCTCCGGGATGGCTGGCCGCTGACGAGGCGGGTGCGACGGGAATTCCGCCCGTCGGCGCGTTCGGTTTCTCGTCCTCGCGGTCCTGGTCTTATAGCGGCGTTTCCGTGCTCGATCGTCCCCAACGCGGCGGCCGCGGGATCGGAGAGGCTGCGCGCCTGACGGACCGGGATCCGGTCTACTCGGATACCTGCAGCAGAGAGCCGATCTCGAAACCATCTCAGCTCGGGACTTACGATGAGGAGCAGCCACGATGACCTTCCTTCGCCGGTCTGCGTTTCCAGGCTCCCTGACCTCGAGTCCCTCGAAAATTAAGGGGAGCGATGCCGTGATCGACAGACAACTCCACAAGTTTGCAAGTGATTCCGCTACGAACGGAGGACGGAAAGCACGGCGACACCGCCGCCTGTCCCCCGTCGTGCTCCAGCAACTCGAGGACAGGATTTGTCCGACTCAAGCTCCCTATGCATTGTCCGTGGTGGCCTCGACCGGCGCCACAGTTTATGCGCCTGGGACCGGCGGCGCCGCTGTCGGAACGCTGTCGAACATCAGCCTCGCCTCGATCAACGACAACGGGGCTGTTGCGTTTCTGGGCACGGTCGGCGGCAGCAATGGGGTGGTCGAAACGATCACTTCCGGCTCGACCACGACGCTGACAGAGTTGAGTTTCACGAATCGGAATTTCACTTTTCCCCAGATCGATGATGACGGTGACGTGATCGCACAGGACCAATATTCCGTCAACTCGGACCTTAGCACCTACATTCGTGTCTGGCATACGGATGGGACCTCGACGATTGAACAGAAGGGTGATTCGAACTCCGGCGACATCCTGCTGATTCCCATCATCTCCCCAGACGGAACCGAGTATGCGTATCTGGATGATCTGTCGGGCACGCCGCCCGTCCTGGAGATCAACGGGACCCCGGACCATACGTTTCCGGCGGGCTCGGGTGGCCTGAGCCCGATGATTGCGAATGACGGTGCGGTCGTATACCGAGATGGTAGCCAAACCACTAGCCCGATCCGGGTTTCCCAGATCGGCAGCAAGGTCGCCACGATCGCCGACTCGTCGAGCTTTTCCGCGCTGGGGAATAACCCGGGGATCGACGCAACCGGTAACGTCGTTGCGTTCTATGGTGATCTGACGGCGGCCGGCGCGGCCAACCTGAATGCGACGAATCAAGCGAATATCGCCGCGACCGGCCTCGGTCTTCAGGTTGATTCATTGAGCCCGGGGCCCGGCATCTTCGTTAGCCTATGTTTGGGGTGAAGAAGCCGGGGCCGGCTGGTCCTGCGCGCAAAAACCTCTATTTTTCCAGGCTTTTCGCTTGGAGCGAGGTCTCGCCAACCCCAAAAGCGTAGTGACAACT
>JBKQHM010000733.1:0-22027 GCA_052148775.1 Isosphaeraceae bacterium
CCGCGATCGGGCGACGAAAAAGACCGCGCAGAGCAACTCGACCTTCCGTCGAGGGGACAAACGGTGGGATGGATGTTAATATGGAAAAAATAGGTTGAGTCGTGTTTGCGACACCGGGAATTGCTGGCTCGCGGGCGTGCTTGGCGAGCCGCAGGGTACCGGCATCGATCGCCCCAGACCTGATGTCCGCGGCCTCAGTCTCAGCGGCTCGGGCTTGCCCCTTGGTCGCCTGTTTATCAGGACAACCCTTTCGCTCGACCTTGACCCCATTTGCATCCACGTACCTGTAATACCAGTTTTCCCCGCGCTTCCTGAGCGATGCCATTGTCAATCTCTCCTCGGTTTGCGGCGTACTGTCGATCAACTTCGGCCAGCCGTTAGACTCATCTGCCGGATCGCGTATCAAGCATTTCCCTGGGAATGAGCACCAGGTCTAGCGCGTTGCATAGCTTCTGCGCCGTGGCAACTCGGATGTCCCGCTCCCCACGGATGAACCGGGACAATACCGCCGGAGAAACACCAGTCTCTTCATGTAGGCCGTTCAAGCTGAGGGATTCGGCGGCAATGCGGTCAGCAATGATTTCTCGCCAGTCCTGATTGGCCAGGATGTCGGCGACCGGAGCATCGGCGACCTGAGCATCGGGCTCCCATTGGCTGGAAGATTCTTTCTGCTCGGGAACCTCCTGCCCGGAGACCTCTACGGCCTGATGTTGGCTCCGTCTTGCCATCACTTCCTGGATGGCCTTTGCGGCAATCACGCCTTGATCCTCGACCAGGCGGAACAAGAGTCTCCTCTCGCTCGTACCAAGCTCCGGCTTCCCTGCCTTTTGTAGCTCGTCGTTAATTCGGGCGATCTCCTCGTGCAGACGCGATATCTCGGCGGCCCGGTCGAAAGCCGCAATCTGGCGATTCTCGGCTTCCTGTCGTGAATCCCTTATTCCCGCAAGTTGCTTGGCGATATCGGGTTCCGGGAACCGTGCCTTGCGACCTTTGCGATTCATCGCGGCCCCTGTTGTCAATTGGTAAATGGCATTGTCAGTTGACCACAAGCGTATTGTCGATTGACAATTCTCAATTGTCAACTGGCGATGGCTCATTGTCAATTGGCAACACGCTATTGCCAAATGACAAAACACCATTGTCAAATGGCAACACCGGGAAATGGGGCGTCCGTGCCCCGAGATCGCGGCCTCAGCAAGGAAGGATGTCCCCCGTGATCTCCTCGGCCTGAGAGGCGCCAACCCCGCAGGAGTCACGCAGGAAGGCCGAAACCTTGGCCTTGAGCCGATTCCACGCGGATTGGCCAGCGGCAGCCGCGCGGTTCAGCCCCTCGCGGCTCAAAGCCTCCATCAGCGACTTGTTTGCGCGGAGGACCGTCAAGGCGGTGGCAACCTCCGGGTCGAGATCCTTTGCGCAATCCTCGCAAACCACCGCGTTCGTCGTCCTCGCCAGGACCAGCTCTGGCCCGGACCTGTGAATCCCCGGCTCGCGGCAAACACCACACGAGACATCGGCGGCAGGATCGCCAACACAGAGCCGAATCGTAACGTCACGCATAACTAGGAACTCCAGTTAGGAATCGCCGCGCATCGTGATCCCGATCCGCCCGCGGCATCGCGGACCGGGTGTATCGTGGGGGTTACGCCAGGCCCGCCGCACGCTCGGCCTCGGCCCGGGTCATGCCGGCATCGAACTCGTGAATGCCGGCCCGCTCCTGAGCGTCATATGGGTCGCTGGTCGGCCCGGCGTGCCAGGGAAGCCAGCGATCTCCCTTCCGAAAGTCCCGGGGCCCGGGGCTCATGTCCGGCAAGTCTCGCCAGTTCGTCCGGGGAGGCGGCACGTCCTCTGACGTGTCCTCAGTCTGGCCGGAGGACCAGGCCACCAGGACGTCTCTGTGCTCGCGGATCGCCTCCATCAGCTCGTCCGGCAGCTCCGTGTCGTCCGGGATGGATAACCTCAGCTTGCCGTCCTGGGAGGCCACCAAGCGAACGTCCAGCCGCTCCAGGTGCGCCCTTAATTCGCGAAGGATCATGACACCTCCACGATTTTTCGGCGATCAGATCCCCTGTCCCCCCGCAAAGGCCCGGAGCGACCGTCACTACCGTCACTTTTGGCCATTACCGGACGGGCGACACCACCTAACTTGCCATTGGCAATGGACTTAGGATCGTGCATGTCGAGTGACGGTCGAGTGACGGTTGAGTGACGGTCGAGTGTATGTTGGTCGTCGACCGTCACAGTACCGTCACCGACCGTCACAGTACCGTCACTCGCCGAATCACTCGAAAACCCCTTGTTTTCTAGGGTCTGCGATAGGTGCACTGATGGTTGTGACGGTAGTGACGGTAGCTTTTCGACCTTCAGGGGAGGCGTCCGGGAGATGACGATCTGGCTACCCCGGTTGCTCCGCTCTTTGAGCCGGGTGATATAGATCCCGAGCCGCCTCAGTACCGGGGCGAGCCGCGTCAGGTCGCCGGAAATCTTTCGCGGCTCCGATGGCCAGGTCTTCGATCGCGCCTGTTGCTCCCCGATGACCAGGGTCAGTTTCTCAAGCAACTCGCCGCAGGTCCCCTTCCAGTCCTCTTGCTGAGAGGACATCAGCATCCGGACGGCGGTAGCCACCGGAGACGCCTCCGCGGCCGAATTGGTCCCGCCCTCGATATTGCTCCGGTATGCATCCTGAAACCTGTTCTCGCCCCACCCCGCGGCCCGGCCGACAGCCTCACCGAACCGGCAGAAATCGGCCATGCGCGGAAGGCTATCCAACCGGACGTCCGGAAGGAGTTTCACGGCCTTGGCATAGGTGTCGAGCAACGCGCCCAGGATCAAGGCTTGCTCAAACTCGAACGTCTTCCAGAAGACAGCTTCTTCTTGGCGATCCTCTTCCTCGATCGTGGGAAGCCGCAATAACACCGCTCGGTCTAGCAGGTCCGGCCGCTCGGCCACGTCATCGATGCCATTCAGAAGGATCGGACGCATGGCGGCAAACTGAACCTCATCCTCGTCCGAGTAGAGAGCTCTGGCGGTAAAACCTCCTCCGGTCGCGAGCCGGCACATGGCGTCCGACAACCAGGACGGGACGCCGCTAAGGTTGTCGTATGCTGTCAGCCAGGTCGCGTACGCCGAAATCATCAGGTCCCTGATGTTCTTGGGCTCGCTCCGGAGCATCGCGGCGTGCGGGTCGACCAACCGGCGAAGGACCCGGCTTGTCGTGCTCTTGCAGCTCCCCTGTTCGCCCTGGAGGATCAGGATGGGATAGGGGCCGTTGGGCCGGAATGACGACAGCAGCCAGCCGACCAGAAGCCGGAAATCGTCGTCGCTGGCCACGTTCACGTACTTCCGCAAGAGCTCAAGGGATCCTCCCCGGACCGGCGTCGGGAGGGTCATCATCCCGGATGAGCGACGGAATGCGGCCGGTGACGTCGGGACGACCTCCCAGGAGCCGGCATCGACCCTGACGACTTGCCACCAGTCGTTACAGAGATCGAGGTAATGCGAGTCCCCCTCGGCGCCGACCCTGATGAACACCTCCCGCTTGTCTCCGCGGTGGCAAGCCTTAGCCTCCAGGGTCCTGGTCGCCATCGACAGGGCCTCTCCCGAAGGGGCGCCCTCGGTCTCGTCGTAATAAGCCACCAGCAGCCAGGACTTGAAGGATTGCGACCTGACCCCGAAAACCTTGCGATGCCCCGGGACGGTTACTTCGGGTCGCCCGTCCTTTGCGGGGACCTTGAATTCGGCCACGGAGATCTCTGCGTATGGCCTACCGTCGTCCGAATGGAAAAGGACGGCGTCACTGGCCAAACTGAGGAGAACCTCGACCTGCTTCTGAGATGGTTCACCCTTCTTGCCAGAGCGACCGGAGCTTTCGGCCGGGCCGCTCGAATCCGGACCGTGAGGATCAGCCCTAGTCGCCGTCGCGTCGTCCAGACCCCCGGTCGCGGTGCCCTTGCCAGACCGGGATACCTTGGATCTCGCGGCCTTTGACTTGGGCTTGGCCGCCATCCTGCGGGCACCCGAGATCAATTCGGCCAGGTCGTTCCCCTCGACAGACGACCAAGAGCGAAGGTCCCGATGTTCGATCCCCAGGCCCGGGATGATGACCTTCAAGACGGTGGCACTCGTCCGGCTCGATACCCAGCTCGCCGCGTCCGAGGCATCCATGAGCGAGTCTTCGTCCGATCGTCCAAGAATGACGACTTCGGTGAGATATCGCACCACCGCGGCTTGGGATTGATGCGACCAGAGATGACATTCGTAGCCAAGCCGAGACAGTTCGTCCGCGTCATCGGGATTCGCGGTCAGATAGCCGACCGAATCCGCGTCGCCTCTGGACGAAGGCCCCTGTTCCGAGATAACATTCAAAGGTGATACTCCCATGGACGGGCCTCGAATCGCTCTCGACCCTGGTGTTTTGCTGGCAGGCGGTTCACCAGGGCGGTTGCGGCTCAAGGCTGCTTGAGACTGATCCAGGCTGGTTCTGGCTGGTCGTATCGGAGGCCAACTCGGCACCCACGACCGACCGTCCGAGGAAGTCCCCGAGGGACCTCGCGCAGAACCGACAGAGTCGAAATTCGGGCCGTCGCTCTCTCGCCGACGGAGACGCGGCAATCCACACGTGAGTTGCGCCAGGCCGCGAGCATCGACAGCAGCCGCCATCCGGAACATGGCGGGGTCTGGTGCCGCGGCCTGGCTGTTCGTCTTGATCCTGGTCCCGCCGAATGATCGGCGTTCTCGGATATCGGCATGGGTTTGGTTTCATCGGACCCCCGGAACAGCCAGGCCCGCGAGGAAGGCGGTGAACGCCTCGCAGCACGGGCCGCACAACATGAACCCTGCCTTGATCTTCATGGCTGGACGGTCGTCCGCGCCCCATCTCGTGACCGCTGGCCGTTCGCGGCAGCGAGTGCAGGCCGGTAGCACGAAGGGCTCGATGACTCGCGGCGACCTGGCGGTCGATGACTCGCGGTTCGGCGAACGAGGCTCGTCGTCTAGGCCGGGGATTCGATCTCCGCTCACTTCGCCACCACCTTGCCTCGAAGCCAGGCCATGATCGTCTCGCGGCTCCAGAATCCGATCCGGCCCACGTGGCGATCGGCCGGCGGGATCTCACCCGCGGCAACCCCGCGATCCCACGCCCGGCGAGACATACCGACGGAGTCGGCCGCTTCCTCGGCCCTGAGAGCTAACCGCTCGGCAGCCTGGATCTCGGCGAGCTTGGCCACGGCATCGGCCAGCTTGACCAGGGTCGCCGACAGCCCGGCTGACATCTCCACAGCCCCCGCAATGGGCTCCTGACCGGGAACCTCGGCCGGTGGCTCGATGCTCGGGAGAATCGGGTCGGGTTCCAGCTCAAGGGGAAGCGGAGGCAAGCCCTGGCGAGCCCGCTTATCGTTTTCGTTGAGCCGGCGGAAGTGTTCGGTCTCGAGCCGGCGGAGCCGAGCCGTAGGGCTCTCTACCTGGGACGCGATGGTCATGCCATCACCCCCCGGCTCGCTGCCAACTGTTCGGGCTTGCCCGCTCCACGGCGGCGGTCGTCTTTCGCCTCGATTGCCAGCCGCAACAGCGTCCGAAGCCGCTTCTCTTCGCGCTGATTGCGTGTCAGCCGCTCTTGGATGACCGGAAGCGGCGGAAGCAGAGTCTCGTCGTCAAACATGAATATCCTCCCGGAGTGACTTGCGTCTCCAGTTGGATATTACCACTGTACGGACCGTCAGTTGCTACACGGTCGCGACACGCAACGCGACATCATGTAACACTGACGAAATCAGCATCCCTTGCTATCAGGCGAGCCTCGCTTTTACGGCCGTCCCATGCGAGCCTCAAAGGGGAATCACCAATTTCCAGGATCGGGACGATGCGCCCGATCAACTGGCGAGCAGTTGCGTCCTGGGTCTTTGTCGCTTTCTTGATCTTGTAGACGCGCAGAACGATTTCTTTGAGCTTGGCTTTCCCGTCCCTGCATTCGGCCAGTCCGCGGATAAGTGCCGAAGCCATGGGGGCGCGCGTGAGGTGTTCTTCGATTACTCGGTTAACAAGATCGGCAGGGATCCCGGAAGCGGTGAGGACCACGGCGGACTTAGGGTCGCATGGAATGGAATTGTCGCTGCCTGCTCGCCCGCGTAAGGGGTCATTGGCGACTGACTGGGCCGGGGATGGGTTGGAGGCTGGACCGGTCAGAACAACCCCCTGTAGGGCGTCCGGGAGGGTGTAGCCGTGCCGCTCGATCCACGCGGCAACTTCCAGCCCGGTCAGCTCGCGAGCCGGCTCTAGATCGCCATGAAGAGTCTCCGAGTCGGACGGATCGCCAGGAGTCGACGGGTCCATCCAGGACAGGACCCAATGGCCATCCAACGTCCTGACGAGGTAGGAGAAATCCTTACTGCCGAACCAGCAACTCCGCTCTCTCGAGTCGGCATGGCCATCGTAATGCCTGAGTAATTTGGTCGCGTCGTCGATCGCCTTCATGCTGCCATCGAGAGCGGTGAATTCGATCCGGAGCGGCTTAGGCGGTTCGGGCAGAGACACGACGCGCCGGATCGGCGCAAGTTCGCTGGACATTGATGTGATCCTCGGTATGCCGTCCCGAGCCGGCTGCCGCGGTTACCGAGGAACCCCGCGACAGCCAGGCCGGGCATCACGGGGAGGCCAATCCCCGCTGGCAATATCAAGGATACACGGTTACGCTACAACCGTCCAGGTGGACATAGGGCGAGTCGACGAAGACGTAGGCCGGGTGGCCCCACGGGCCGAACGAGGCCAGCCAGAGCCACAGGAAGCCCTTGCCGACCACGCCCGCTTGGCTTGTCGGTTGTCCGACCGGCAAACCCTCCCGTGGGGCCACCCGGATCCTATCACGCAAAAATAAATCTCGCCGAAACGAGACTATTGATATTTCCCAGAATGATGCGCATTAATCATACCGGCCATCAGGGTTGTCCGACCCTTACGGCCGTCATGTGCGGTGTAAGCACCATTCACAGGAGAATCACTTCAATGTCTCGCTTCGAAGAAACTGGATCGCCGTTCGCCCCTGCGCCCGTCGTTGAGCTCGCACTCGGCCAGGTCATGCTCTCCAAGGCACGCCGCAAGGAGTTCAATCTCAAGGATCAGCAGACCGCGGCATTCCTCGATTCCGTCAGGAGACTGGGAATCCTGGACGCCGTCGACGTCCGCCAGGTCGAGCCGGGCCGATACGAGCTCGTGTTCGGCCGACGCCGCCTCTGGGCAGCCTCAGTTCTCGGGTTTGGCAAGGTCCCGGCCCGGATCGGGGATTGGTCGGATCGACAGGTCGAATGGGTCGTCGCGGCCGAGACCAAGCTGGCCGGGCCGATGAGCCCCGTCCAGTTCGCCAAGGCCCTTCTGGGCACCATCAAGGGAGTGGACGACGCCTTTGGTCCGGGCGCCGGCCGGGAGGCTTCCGTGGTGTCGAGGCTGACCGGCTCGACGCCCGGCATCGCCGCCGATGACATCCTGGTCGCCAGCGCGTTCACGCCCGACCAACTCGAAGCCATGGAGATGTTCCACGTCTCCAAGGCCGACTTGTTGAAGATGGCGAAGCTGGAGAAGCAACCCCGGGCCGAGGCCGTGAACCTCATGGCGACCGGCATGACGATCGAGGAGGCTCTGGCCGACATCGGTGTGAACGCGGACTCGCCGCAGGCCGGCAGCCGCCGCGTCAGGGAGACCGACCTTTCGGACGACGAGTGGCTGGTCATTCAGTGTCCGGCCGTCCGCGACCAGCTCCAGGACTCGACGATCTTCGATCGCGCCGCGTTGCTTTACCGGCGCACGCGAAATGATCGGGGCACGCTGAGGACCAAGATCAAGGACCGGGTCGCCGAAGCCCGCCAGCTCGGAGGGGATCCGTTCTCGGCGCTCCTTACAAACCTGATCTACATCGAGCACCCGTGCCGCTGGACGATCTGCCAGTCGTGCTCGGGCCGAAACGCCGATACCCCGGAATGCCCCGGATGTGCAGGCGCTGGGTTCGGGATTACTCACGAGTCCGTTAAGTGACGTCCTAATCGTCACCTACCCATGAAGCCCCGGGCATGCCATTGAGGCGGTCCGGGGTTTTCTCGTACAATGGACGCGTGATCACCAGTCCGGCTTCGAGCCAAGACACGGGAGCGTAACCATGAGCAGGTCAACCACGGATATCCTCGGACTCGGGCGCAATGGCCAGGGCCATCGGATCAGCGGACCGCCTCGACAGGTCGCGAACCAGGGCGATCTACTGCACGAGATGCGGTCGAAGGGCACCGATCTCAAGATCGGGACCGGCGGCAACACCCTCGGCCCGAACAACATCAGTCCGAGCACCGCGAGCGAGCCGACGAACAAGCCGCCGTTGCGTGGCCGATAACCCCGGAAAAGTATTACGATCATGGTGAAACGTAACACGATTCCCGCCCCAAGCGTTGACAAGTCTGGCGGATCTGCGCGGACATTGAACGTCGGGATGGTGTCCCCATGAGGAGATCGTGCCGGAACCGGATGGGAGCAGATATCTTCGATTCGCTTCGCCCCGGTATGCCCGTCCGGACCGACGGATCTGTCTACGACTTCTTTCCCGGGGGATCCAGGGCCTTCAGCCTAAGCCTGGCAACCTTCGCCTGGGCACTCTGCGGGAACTTCTTGAGGATCTCTCTGTAGTAGCCGATCGCGGCGGTCACGTTCTGCCGCCTCTCCATCTCGCCGGCCATCCGTAGCTTGGTCTCGGCCTGGGCTGCGTCCTTCTTCGTCTCCGGCCTCTCTGCTGGCGGTGCAACGGCCCTGGCGGCATTCTTGGGCGTTGGAGGCATGCCATTGCCGACATCGTCCCCGAGGAGGCCAAGCTTCGCCCTCACTACCGCGTCATCGAAGGCCATCCTCGCGGCGAAGTCCCGGAGCCCAGCTCTCTGCTGATCCGTGAGCCGAAATTCCCGGCCCCCGACGCGGCAGTCGACCCAATCCGAATTCACGAGATCGAGGAATTCCTGAAGATTCACAGAGACTGCGATTGTCTCGCTAAAGACCAGTGGAATTCGGTTGTCATAATATGAAAGAAACGACGATTTAGCTTGAGGTCTTTCTATTCTTCCTTTCTCGAAGACGAAAAAGACAGACCAGTCTTGTAGCAACGATCTGCCGTCCAGGGTTGTGGGTTCTCTTCTTGGGCTGGCCCTGAAGAAGAAGGTGATCATCGTAGAAGGCATTGCCGCCTTACGCTCCTTGCCCTTGAATTCCTGTTTTACGATCAGGACTAACCCCAGCGTATCCCTCTGGGCCAAGCGACCCAGGTTTACATAGGAGACCGATTCGTCCGTGAACCGGTCGTAACTCGTGCCGATCGGACAGGTGTGCTGGTAGGGCTTGAGAGGCGGGAACTCCAATGCCGGCCCGGGTTGCCCGGCCATTGACAACGCGAGCAACAAAGTACACGTCATGGTGATCACCAGCTCTCGCATGGAACGAGAGACCTGACTCCACCGACATTGGTGAATGTCACTTGCGGCATTCTCAGCGTCCCATCCTCCTCATTGCAAGGCCAAACCGCCATGACACCGAAAGCTTCCTCTCGCTTCCATCCCGATAGTGGTCGCGTGTATACTGACGCAATGGTCCTGGGATTCACCCGGGTCTGGCCACTCTGGAACCGAGGAGCAACGACATGTCTGATCTGTCAATGACCGACGAGATGACGGCGAGCGAACTCGGCCCTGGTCTGGGGCTGACGCCGGGCACCTTGGTCGCCAAGGCCGTGCTCGGCGAGGTCCGCGGCCGAAAGGTCGGCGATCTCTGGCTCTTCCGGCGAGCGGAAGTCATGGAGGATCTCGGATTCACCAAGCCCGGCGATCAGTCGCCACCGAAGGCACCAAGGTCGCGAGCCGAACTGGCTGCGATCGGTATGCCCCCGAGGGATGAGTCGGCCTTCAAGCCGGCCGGAGGCGATCCCCGACGTGGCGAGTCCCCTGCGGAGCAGTTGGCCCGGTGCAACAATTCGGCGAGGCCCAGCTTTGGAACCGGGTCGAACACTCGGTCATTCCAGGTCGCACCGCCGGAGACCAATCAATGAACCGGCCGCTCGGAGCCCGCGTCGGGACCGGTCCATCGGCCCCGGGCGGGATTCAGGGCAAGCCGTCGCGGCCCTCGGTTGGATGAGGACCAGGTCGATCACCGATTGGGAGCCGCCAGCGTCGGATTCCAGAAATCCTCTCGCATCAGATCCTTGTCGGTGATCCCCTCTTGCACCATCGCGGACCGCATCCGTTCGGCGAAGCTCTGCGGTTGGCGGGCCTGCTCGGTCGCGTCCAACGCCCTCTGGATCTTGGCGGGCTGTCGCCCCTCGCCATGGGCCTGTCCCTGACGTCCGGCCGGCTGCTGGCGGGCCTGATGGCCTTGATCGCCGATCGCCCCATGGGACTCGAGTATCCGCGTTGCATAGCGGTTCCGAGCCGCCGGATCGGCAATACCCAGCTCGCCAGCCTCGCGGACCAGGGCAAGGTAATGTTGACCGACCTGTGATACCAGGGCTCGACCGTCAGTCCCGATCGCGGGTTGACCATCCTGGCCTGCGACGTAGAACCAATCGGCGTTCTGGCGGGCGATTTCCGCCACGCGGGCATATTGCTGTTGGCCCTCGGCCCGCTGGCTCAGCTCTTCCCGGACGATGGCCCGCGCACGCTCCTCGACCATCGGCTGGATCGCCTTGGCGGGATCGGCCAGGAACCCGTCACGCCACTGGACGTATGCATTCACGCGCTCGGCCACGTCGACCGGCGCACCCGGCAAGCCGACGAACATCCCGGTTCCGGGGTCACGCGCGACGAGGTTCGCCCATTCCGGATTCCACTCGGGAGGCTGCCACGGCTGCCGCTCAGGCGGTCGCGAGAGGAACGCCTGGACCTCCCCGGCCCGCGGTCCAATCGCCTGGCCAAGCCCCCTGAACGCCTCTGCCTGTCGGGCCTGCTCCCTCAAGGCCGGCAACCCGCGGGCCTGCTCAACAAGATGTTGGAGGGTGTCGTAATCGTCGCCAGGCCCCTGGTCGCCGAACCGATAGCCCAGTCCCTCGACCATGGCCCTCAGCGAAGCCTGGGTATCTCCTGGCGTCTCCTGACCGACAGATCCAGCGTCGGACCCTGGGTCCATCGCTGGATCGAAAGTCTCCTGGCCCTGGCTAGCCGGATAGAAATCATCGACGCTCAGTTGCCCGGAATCGCCAACATCTTGCCCGCCCTCGGTATCGAAATCTTCCACGGTTGGCCTCCATCTCGTGTCGCTGAATCTGAACAGAAGAACATCAACCATCCTACTCGCCTATGCCCCGAGATGGAATCGGAAATCTATCGATAAATGGTTCTGATATCCATCAGACCCAAAAGAGAATACCCCCTATAAAAACTCCGGCGAACGCACCTGCATCATGATCTGACGGCAAAGGGGGGCCTGCCCCTGCCCCACGGCTGTCCCATCCACATGTGATTCTTCGTGGCGTCTGGCCGTTCGCCGGGGTTGCTGGTGCGGGACGTCGTCGGCCCGGTCGGGAACGTCTTCGGTCGGTCGGAGCTGATCGGCACGACCTGGCTACTGGGCATGCCGACCACGCTAGCCGAGTTCAGATATCAAGGCTAGGATGACCTCACAGAGATGTGTACGCTTGACCTCTTGTCCGACATTCCCGAGTGTCCAACTAGGACAGGTCCAAGATTCTGGACATGACTCGGCTCTATGTAGTGCCGGTCTGTGAGATGCATCACGAATCTCGATGCCAAGCCCGTGATGGCCGTTGCCGTGGTCGGTAGGGTTGGACAACCGGCCGGGACGTCCGGCCGGAAACGAAAGTGGGCAGGCGGATGCGTCAACATCCCCTGCCCGTGGGAAACCCCGCTAAGACGGAGTGTCCAATGTCAAAGGTATCCGATCGTCCACGCGCTGTACAGCAACGCAAGCCCGCCCGTCCAGCCCATGGCACCGCCCGGTTGACGCTGTTCGTCAACGGGACTGCCTACAACGTCCGGCCGATCGCCTGTGATCCGGCCGCTGCGATCCAGGCTTTCCGGCTCCGCAAGGCCGATGGCACCGTCTATCACATCGCATCGACTCGGGACGGCCATCTGTGCGATTGCCCGGACTTCGTCTTCCATCGGGACGGGATCGATCCGGCCGGTTGCAAGCACATCAAGGCCATGGTCGCTGTCTCTCTCCTCCAGGCCCGGAAAGGTGGTGTCGCATGAACATCGCCACCGAAAGCCGGGTTGAGCGCGTCCACGCCAACGGCCAGCCCTCCAGCTTGCTCGATATCGTCCTGCATGAGGCTTTGGCCTATCGGCAGTGGGGAACGGTCGAAGGCGACTTCCTTGCCGATCAGATGGACCGGCTTGCGCAACTGGTCCGTTGGACCGGAGCGTCGACGCCTCAAGAGCATCTCGACCGCATGGAAGTCTGGGATCAGGAAATCCGCGAACAGCACTTCGACCGCGGATACACCGAAGGCCGGGAAGCCGGTCGCCGGGAATCACGTCATCGCTCCTGACCCTCAATCGGGCAGCCGGATCACGTTCGGTCCGGTTGCCCTCCTGTCCCGATCGCACACCACCATTCGACGGAGATGCTCCCATGCAGGCCAAGACCTTTTCCCTCGCTCGCAATCCCGAATTCGATGCCATCGTCCCGGATCCGGCCGACGACACGGTTGCCCGGATCAACACGGTCGTTCCATGGATCACCAAGGCCGCGCACCGGCTTCATGCCAGGCTCAACGCCCATGAGCAGGCCATGGCCGGAGTTGACGACCTCGTCCAAACCGCGTGGCTGGAACTGCTCTCCAGGGACCACTACTTCGATCCGGCCCGATCCCGGTACATGACGTTCGCGACGATGATCGTCAAGCAAGTCTTCGGCGACATCTTGAGGCAGAATATCGAAGGCATGCGGCAACAGCCCTTGATGAAGGACGACGAACCGACCATCGACGGCGATGACCCGACCTTCGAGACGTTCCGGCGCCAGGAATCCGCCAGGATCGCCAAGGAGCGGCTCGAGGGCGCCCTCAGGGAACTGGACGACTCCAGCCACTTCGTCGTCACCAGCCACTATGGCATCGGGACCACCCCGAAGACGGTAGCCGTCCAGGCGGCTTGGCTGGTCGTGAGTCCGTCGCGTGCCATCGGCATCCGGCTCGATGCCGAACGCCGGTTACGCAATCACGTCGTCGCTCAGACAGCGACCGCGGTCTGATCCATCCCCCTCGCTCAACCCGAATCCAAAGCAGAACGGCCAGTCTCAGGGAAACCCCCGGGGCTGGCCGTTCTCGTTTTGGCGTTCGTAGCCGGCCGATCACTCGAAGGTGATCCGTGGTCGACCGATCATCGTGTCCAGGAATCTGGCCACGCCGGACCTGGCTGGCGGTCTGGGGACAGGGACCGCCGGAGGTCTCGGGATCGCGACGGTCCGGCCAGGAGTCGGCACGGCTGGCCGGTAGGGAGTCCCGCCAAGGAACGCCCTCATCCTGGCTGAACGTTCGTCGTCGGCAGACCAGGGCCAGGGAGAGCGAGCCCCCTCGACAACCGCGGCCGGTCCGAAGGTATCACCCAGGACCCCGCGGAGCGCCGAGGCTTCCCGGCCCATCGGGTCGGCCATGAAGGCATCGCTGTGGCCATGGGCCAGATACTCGGCCAGCGCCGCGGTCGGGTTGCTGTCGGGCCGGAAATGCGTCCGCCAGTCCGGCGCCATCCCGGTCACGATCGCAAGCCGGCGCTCCTTCTCCTGTTCGGCCCTGACCTGGTCGGGAGTCGCGATCCCGGACTCGACCCCGCGAGCGACCAGATTTGGCAGCGTCCCCAGCTTGGCAGCATCCTCGGCCATCCGGCTCTGCGCGATTTGCTGGCGAAGGGCAGCCTGCTCCTGGATCCCCCGACGGTAATTCTGCTCTGCCTCGGCCCCGGCGAAGTTGCCGTTAACGGTATGAGCTCGCTCCCGCTCCACCGAGGCGGCATGCGCGGCGAGGGGATCGGCCGATGACGCCCCGGTCGAGCCATCGAGTTGCGGACCAACCCCGGGTTGTACCTGGAACGACCCTGAGGATCCGATGCGGGGCCTCCCCGAATAGGCGTCGGCACCCGGCATCGACCGAGGATGGAACCGGGTCTGAAGGGGGAGCGCCGCCAGCATCTCGGGTGTCTGGCCGGGGGCGAGCTCCGGCCCGGCAAGCCTTGGCTCGACCGGCGCCGTGATCTCCGAGGGAGCCCCGTTGGAATAGTCGAGCGTCCCCCCAGGAAGCGTCCTGGCGTTCGCCTGGGCTCCCACGCTGGCCATGAGCTGATTCATCAGGCCGGAGGGAAGCTCCGGAGGCGTCGGGATCGCGACCGGCGGGCGAGACTGGCCCGCGATGCCGGCCGAGGGGATCGCAGACCCGACCTGGCCCCCGACGATCGCCCCGACCTTCGGAGCGGTGGACGCGATACCAAGACCCTGGAGATGCGCGTTGACCAGGTGGTCGACATCCTGACCCGTCGAACTCGGGAAAGCCCGAGCATGGGCCAGGGCCATCCCCTGGTCGGGATGCGATCCACCAACGTACTGGCCGAAGGCAGGGGCCGGACGACCCGCCATCGCCGCATTGATCCCGAGCCGGTGATTCACCTGCTCGTTATCCAGGTCGAGCCCGAGTTGCTGGCGGTGACGTGCATCCACCAAGCCCCGGTTGTACATGCCGGCGCCCGAGACGCCGTACAACCCCGGACGACCGGGTGACGAGTCCATCCCGCCGGATGGGTGCAACTCCCGGTACTCGTTCCCCATGAAGCCCTCGCCCGGCCGGCGGAGCATGGGGTTGCCCGCGAGGGAGTTCGACCAGGAGTTGGGAACCGGTGAGACCGCCGGTCCCCGGATGGAGCCCTGAGCCTGTCGGGCCTGCTCTCGCGAGGCCAGGGCAGCCAGGTGCGGGGCGAGCGGCTTCCTGCTCAAGACATTACCGGGGAGCGGCTTTCGAGCTCCGTATCCCAGCGAACCATCAGGCTGCATCGTGTAACCCGGCATGATCGACTCCTCGGTTCAAAGAAGGGCCTGGCGTTGTATTTCCATTCTACACAACTGATCGCGTGTCCAGTAGCCAGGTCCGGAGTCATTTCTTGGCCGATGCCTTGGCGAGCTTCGACATGGCTGCCCGAGTCGCCGGAGACAGGTTGGGCCATGCATCCACGATGGCGGCAAGGTCCGGATGGGTCTGACGGATGTCAGTGGGCAGGCAGTGGGCAAGACCGGCGACGTGGTCTCTTAAGTCGTTTTCTGGGTTGGTTTTGCGGGAATCGGCATCCAGATTGTGGATCTGGATATCGCGGGTTCGAATCCCGTCATCCACCCTGACAGTAAGTACCTGTCATTTAAGGGTTTCCACCGCCCGCCATAGGATTTGGCGGATCTGGAAGGACTTCCAAGAAGCCGGTAATACCGGATTTTGGGGTTCTTTCCATACCCGCACCGAAGTTTCGCAAGCCGTCTTCCCATATCCGCACGCCCTCTTATCGCCACCACAAGCCGAGTGGCCAAGCGGTCGTCACCTTGTCCGGCCGCGATGTCTACCTCGGTCCTTACGGCTCGCCCGAGTCGAGGGAGAGGTATGAGGCAGCCAAGAACGAATGGCTCTCCAGTGGTCGCATGGCCCCGGCTCCCAAGCCCAAGCCAGACACCGGCCCGACTGTCGTCCAGATCCTCTTGCCCTACCTGGATCATTGCGACCGGTATTACCGTCGCGAAGACGGATCACCCACGGGAGAGGCCGACAACATCCGGCTCGCATTCCGCCCGTTGCGCGAGATGTACGCCCACACCACGGCCAAGGATTTCGGAAGCCTGCAACTGAAGGCCGTCCGGCAAAAGATCATCGATTCGGGTCTCACCAGATCGGGTGTCAACCGCCGGATCGCATACATCGTCCAGGCGTTCCGTTGGGCAGCGGAAGAGAAGATGGTCCCGGCATCGGTCTGGCACGATCTGAAATGCGTCAAGAGGCTGGAGAGGGGACGTTCCATCGCCCGGGAGACTCCGGAAGTTCCGCCCGTCCCGATGGACCGTGTCGAGGCCACGATTCCCCACTTGTCGAGGCAAGTCGCCGTGATGGTCCGTCTGCAACTCCTCACCGGCGCCCGGCCCGGGGAGATCTGCGACTTGAGAGCATGCGACATCGACACGACCCGGCCGATCTGGGTTTACCGACCTTGCCAGCATAAGGAGAAGTGGCGGGGTAAGTCTCGGTCCATCTACATCGATGCCGAAGCTCAGTCGATCGTCAAGGCATTCCTCAGGACCGACTTGCAGGCCCCGTTGTTCTCACCGGCTGAAGCGGAAGCCGAACATCGGGCGGAGAAACGCCAGCGGCGGAAGACGCCTCTTTGGCCCTCGCACTTCAAGGCCCAGGCACAGAAGCGGAAAGCCAAGCCGAGACGTCGGCCGCGAGATCGCTACACGAACAAGACGTATCACCACGCGGTTATGCGGGCTTGCGATCGGGCTTTTCCTCATCCGACCCTCGCTGAGATCCCCGAGAAGCAACTGACCGAGGATCAGAGATCCGAGCTAGAGGAATGGCGGAAGGCCAATCGATGGCATCCTCACCAGTTGAGGCACACCGCGGGGACGAACAAGCGCCGGGAACACGGGCTTGACTTCGCCCAAGTGTTCCTCGGACATGCACGAGCTTCGACCACGGAGATCTACGCAAAGGCCGATGAGGAGAAGGCCATTTCGATCATGGCCAGACTCGCCTGATCCCAAGGGCCGCGCCGGGCCGTCCCACGCTGTACGTGGAACTGCCTGGCGCTCTTTGGGCCGGAGTGCCACACCGGGATAGAACCGAGGCGCGTTGGAGGATATTACAGTTCGGCTAACTCAATTCACCTCCGAACTGTCGAAGCTTTCGTTCCTCGTCGTGCTCCTTCGCTGCTTTCAACCAGTAGATCAGGTTCTTCGCGCCTCTGAAGTGGGCCAACTCGACATCGATCGACAAGAACATGGGCGAGCTGGCCGAGTCTGATCCGAAGCTCGCCCAGAAACTAGCGCCGATCTACTCGTCGATGATCAGGTCGGCGATCCAACAGCGGCGACATCGGCATACGAAGAATCCGTCATGAACACACGGAGAACTGCACCGATGGTGAAGCCGAAGAAGCGGAAGAAGCCGTGTGCCCGTGCGGCAAAGCAAGGAGCGACCACGAAGCCGATGGAGTGGGACGGGCTCGATGCCTTCGCAAGGATCGCCCAGGCCACGACGCTGCCGGATATGGTCGAGAGATGGGAAGCCGCCAAGGGGCTCCGACGCGAGATCGCGACCCACTCAGGAGCGATCCGGCGGCGATGCCCGGTTGCCCGAATCCGATAGATCGTTTTGGACGTCGGGTTCAATCGGGTGTTCGAAGATGGGCGCGGGATCAAGATCCGCGAGGCGATGCTGAGCCTGCTGGCCGGCTTGATGGTTTGACCTCAACGGGAGAGACGGACGTGATTGACCTGAAAGAGCAGTTCGTGGTCCGGTACCGGGTAACGCTCGACGAGTCTGCGAAAGTGGATACCGACCGAGAGGCCAAGCTCTGGTGTCAGCGAATCCCTTGTGTCCGGGGATTCATCAGCGTTCACGGTCCGAGCACGCTGGCTGGGTTCACCGACCGGCCGAAGATCGTGGCCATGCTGATTGCAATCCCAGGGGTCCGGGTTTACCAGCGAGGGGACAGCGAGGCCCGAGTCCTGTTCGATCCCGAGATCCTGGAAACCGTGGCCGAGGTCCTGAAGGCCCGTCGCCATCGCCGGGTTTCGGACGCGACCAGGGAACGGTTGAGATCCCTCGGCCGGATACACTCGCCGTTCCTTCACAGGGAAGCGTTATTCACGGCGCCGTGCCACGCTTGAGAGTTGGCCGGAAAGATTCACGTCCAGACGCCGAAACGCGACTTACGATGCCGGAAACCCTACGAGTACCCACCGAGGTACCTACTGACCGTCGCATAAAGAACATCAAACTGCCCGTGCGGTTTTTCCCAGGAATTCAGGCGTTTCCGGTCTCGGGAACTTGACGTTCTTTATGCGACGGTCAGTAGAAGCGGCGAGATCGTAACACGGGCCGCTTGTTCGGAAAGGAGCGTCAACCCGGATCGTGTTCGAGCGAACGCTGGATCACACGCAATCGGACCCGACGCAGGGCTGTCTCTGCATCGAGATGAAGGTTCGAGTCTCTTCGTCATTCGGGACCCTCTGGGAATACAGCAACGCAAAGGCGAGGCGAGAGAGCAGGACGCCCGTTCTGATGCTCCATGCCGAGGGGAAGCTCGGGGCCCTGATTGTCGTCCGGGGATCACATCTCGCGGCGGTGGTTGCCGAGTTTGCTACCACCCCCGTGCGGGCCCGGGAGCCTCCGCCGTCGCTCGAAGATCCGGAGCCGTTCCATCCATGATTTTGGGGCGCCCATGACGCCGTGGACCCACTCCAAACATCCAGTCAGGACAAGAGGATTGAACACCCGTGTAAGCCGTGCGATATTCATGAGACCGTTGAGCGGACGATACCCGCAACGCAAGAGGCGGATCATCCTGCCGAGCTATTAGTAGTCCTTGATTTGGCCGCCTTATTAAACTGCTCCGAGGAGCGTCAAAGTGGCCATGCCCTCCGAAGCCAAGCGTCTCGAACTCGATCAGCTCCGCAAAGGTTACCCCTGCCTTATGCCCGAGAGTGGCGCACGTCTCGCGTGTGCTGGAGCTATCTGCCTTGAGGAGAGGAAACACAGAAAGGGTGTAATCCTCGTGGTGACTGGCGATTTCGAGGCGTCGTTTCGTTTGGGGTGGCCGCGGACGAGCCTCCAGGTGAGAAACGAGTGGGCAGACCCCCAAGAGGCAACCGAAGATGGAGCATGTGCCGTCGCGATACTTCTAGTGGACGTTCTTACAGAGTATCATGTTGTTCAGAGGTCTTGGAAAACTACCGGGTTCGATTATTGGATTGGCCCGAAGAAAAAGGCTGGCCTCTTACTTCAAAAAACCGCGAGGCTTGAGGTCTCTGGCATTCGTGATGGGACGACGAATGATATTAATAAGCGGGTCAGAAAAAAAAACTGCTCAGATTAAGCAGTCAGACCACCTGAATTTGCCGGCGTTCATAGTCGTGGTCGAGTTTGGAACCCCGGTTGCGAGCATGGTGAAAAGATGACTCTCAACAAGTCTCGATACCTAGAAAAACTTCATCAAGAGGCAATGAGCTTTTGCGATCAGGCTCTGGCTGCCAGACGGAAGCGGGATTATGCGCTTGTGAAGTCACTGTTCCGAGAGGCGTTCAAGCACGAACAAGAAGCAGCGAACCTTGTGGCGGCGGATTACACATTAGAGCCAAGCCGATCAGTCCTTCACCGAAGCGCCGCCGCCTTAGCGATAGAATGCGGGGAACTTCGTGCCGCTGAGAAATTGATCGCTATGGGCCTGGCTGGAGATCCCCCTTTGGAGATAGCCGAGGAACTTCGGGATGTACTCGAACAGGTCAACCTGGGGAGGCACCTGGAACTTCGGGGACTGGAGCTCGCCCCAGACGAACTCCAAATGTCTATCGAGGGAAAGGCGACCGGCCACGGGATGGCACAAAGCGATGAGTTCGTCGATCGGGTCCAAACCTCGGAAAAACTGCTCTTTCGGACCATTGAAAGAAAGATGGGCCGTCCGTTTCGCGAGACAGGAAAGGCGATCAAGGAGATTACCCGAAACTTCGAGCTTTATCTCTCGGTGCCTCGCGCCGCCAGTTTTGCCGTCACCCTGAGAGTCGGTCTGCCTCAAAAACAACTCGTTTTTCCTAACATGGAGCAGGACATTCTTAACGAGCCCGGTAAAATCATCGACGATCTTCTCGAATGCTTAGAAACCTTCGATGCGAACGATCAGGAACGCCTGAAGGTATTGATCCCCGACGAGATCTATCGTCGTAACTTTATTGGTCTGGCGGAGAGATTGGCTCCCGACGGCGAGCAGGTAAGAGTGGTGGGCTTGACTGTACTTCGCCAAGGCGAGGAGAGGCGGGTCGCATTGATAAAGAAACACCGCGAACCAAGAGCGATACGCCCAACCGATGAGACCTCTATCGAGATCATCGGTAGGCTCTTATTTGCCAATGCAACCTCTGTTCGGAAGAAGATTAAGATCGTCAGCGATGACGGAGTCGCACATTCGCTGGACGTGCCGGAAGGAATGATGGCTGACATCGTCAGGCCCCTATGGGAGGACGAGGTTAGAGTACAAGGGAAGAAACGCGGTGACACCATCCATTTAGAACACATTGAATCATATATAGATCAAGCGCAAGAAGTTGAATCATAAGACCCATCCCTCTCAGAAGTAGATTTTGGGTTGTACATCGCCTCCCCGCCCTTATCCTCCACGCCGTAGCGCTACCTTCCAGACCTTGATCGGTGGATCGTCGGCCCGCGGACTGGCTTCAATGGTGACCAGCATCCGACCGTCTGGGGACAATGCGATCCCAGCGAGATGTTCGTGCGGCCGCCAGTGTGCTACGAGTCTTCCTGAGCCGGCATCCAGGATCACCAGATCGCCGTCCTGGCTCGGGGCAAGCAGGAATTTATCATCAGGCGTGAAGGCGACTGCGATTAATAGGTAGACGGACGACTGGAGCGGAGGGGGCGACTGCCAAACTGGGAGCCCATCGTCGGTTCGCCAGACTCCATGGGCCGCTCCCAGAAACCTGCTATCGTGGCTGAAACTTGCCTTCTCTGTAATGATGGGCGCTATCTTTTCGCCGGCCTGGATGTTCCACAGCTCAGAATTCACATAAAAGAACCTTCCGTCGGGTGAAAACGCCGGATTGTCCATGCTTCTATTGATGAAAGATTGCCTTTGCTCGCCATTCGCCATGTCCCAGAACCAACCGCCGTATGAAATGGCAAACACTCCCGCCTGGCGGTTGATGGCTATCGATCCACGAGCACTCTCTTGCACGACAAATTTTACGCTACCACTCCTCACATCCAAGACTTTAGCCCTCCTTCGGTCCCCTACCACAAGTGATAACCCATCCGGGTAGAATGTGAGGGATTGGATCTCATCATTGGCTTCGACGAATCTGCCCTTCGCTTCGCGCGTGACGATATCCCATAGTTGGATGATTCCGCTCTCCGTAAACTCACCGTACCCGCCCGGAATAGGCGTTGGCCTCGATGCTCCACCTCCCACCGCGATCGTCCTGCCATCGGGCGAGAAAGCAACGCAGGTCAGATCACGACTGCTCCATTGGAAGGTCTTATCGAGAGTCCATCGTAAGTAATCGGGCTCATCCTTCGCTTCGGGTGGGAGCACAGGCTTCAATTGTGCCACGGGGGCCGATGCGGTCCCATTGGACTTCGCTCGAGAGACGAACGAACTCGATGTGCCAAGCATCCAGCCTCCCAGTCCGAAAGCGAAACACAAGCTTGCGATGGCAACGACCGGCCACGGCGACCGCTTGGTAATAGGGGACGACGAGGAATAAGGACCGGAATCCCCGGACTCCAGGGGAAAGGTTAGAGGGACGGCTATAGGAGGTTTCTCCAGGGACGGCGGCGAGATAGCCGGGACTTGGATCTCGCTCTGACACACCGGGCATTTCGACCGTCGCCCCGCGTGTTCTTCCTTCGCCGCGAACTTCTTGCCGCACGACCCGCACGAGAACTTAATCGGCATTGATCCGCCCCATCGCACCTGATAACCAGGGATGCATCTCCCCGTTCATGATATCGACGGCCGAACGGTACGCAAGATGGCAGGTAGACATTCGGGCAGTTCGACCCACGCTGACAAATTACTTTGTCGGGACGGGACAAGGCCCGATCAGGCATTCGTTCGGATCGGCGGGCCGGCCGCGACGTCCCGAGCTGGTACTCGGTGGTGTCAGCGACGGTTTCCGAGGGTACCACTTTCTCGGCGAGGTGGGTCCCACCTGTGACACCCATGTGTCACGCTCACGTCGCCGCAAACGCCCTCAGCTCTTTGGTGTCGGGCGTTTGCGGCGACAAGCGCGTGCCCCGTGGGGG